>JAYTFO010000352.1:0-18186 GCA_043734305.1 Acidobacteriota bacterium
GCACACTGCGGATTGCCGGACTGCGTGCCGTAACCGTCCCACTCGGTGGTCTCCATCAATTCTTTGTAAGATTCGGCGTAACCGTCCTGGAGCAGGTAGCAGGGCTTTTGCCATCCGAAGAGGTTGAAGGTCGGCATGCCCCACGGAGTGCAGTTATAACTGCGCTTGCCCATCAGGTATTCGAGGAAGAGTGGCGACTGATTGAAGCGCCAGGTCTTCTTGCGATTCGAAAGCATGGTGCGGAACAGGCGGCGGGTACGGGCGCGTCCCATGAAATGTTTCTGGTCGGGAGCCTTGTCGTAGGAGTATCCGGGCGAGACCATCATGCTCTCGACGCCGACTTGCATCATCTCGTCGAAAAACTCGCGGACGCTGTTGGGGTCGGCGCCATCGAACAGAGTCGTGTTGGTGGTCACGCGGAAGCCGGCTTTGATGGCTGCGCGGATTCCTTCGAGCGCGATCTCGAATCCGCCTTCGCGGCACACGGAAAAATCGTGATGCTCTTTCTGTCCGTCCATGTGGACGGAGAAGCTCAGATACTTGCTGGGCTTGAACAGGTGCAGCTTTTCTTTCAGCAGCAGCGCGTTGGTGCAGAGATAGATGTATTTCTTGCGGGCGACTAGCCCTTCGACAATCTTGTCGATCTGAGGATGCATCAGCGGCTCGCCGCCGGGGATGGAAACCATGGGGGCGCCGCATTCGTCGACGGCCTTGAAGCACTCTTCGGGAGTGAGGTCCCTCTTGAGGATGTGGGCCGGGTACTGGATCTTGCCGCATCCAGCGCACGCCAGATTGCAGCGGAACAGCGGCTCCAGCATCAGGACGAGCGGATAGCGCTTGTTCCGGGCGATCTTCTGCCGCAGAACGTAGGTTGCCACCGTCCACATCTGGGATACGGGAACTGCCATTCACCCTCCGGATCGTCCTTCTATGATACCGGATTCGCGTGGGAAATGCGGCGACCCGCGTGTATCGAGTTGATGGCGCGGGGGGTACCATCCCTCCTTTCCCGGTACTCACATGCCGGGCTTTCCTGTTGTGCCCCTTCGGGGCTGGAGCATCTGCGGCTGTGCCGCCCCCCGGCCCGCGACCTTGTAAACTGAATGCGGAATGAATCGGATATTGCTTGTCGTCTGGATGCTGGCTAGTTGGGGAGCTACGGCTGCCGCGGAAACGCCCTCGCAATATGGCCGCATTGTAGACGTCCGCAAGACGGTGAACACGAAGACGAAGGCGTGGGTGGTGAACACGCCGATCGGCGAGGATGAAGTTACTTACACGATTTTGGTGCATGTGCAGGACAAGATCATTGTGGGGACGTATGAGTTGACGCCGGAGGAATCGGCGCCGCCGGTGGAGTGGACTACGAATTATCCGGTGAAGGTGCAGATCGAAGGGGATCGGCTGTCCGTGCGCGGTCCGACGGGGGCAGTGACGCTGCATATTACCCGGCGGAAGGTGGTCACGGCGATGTTGCCACTTACGACCGACGAGAAGAAGCGACTGGGGCAGATGGATGCGCCTCCGGAATCGATGATTGGGTTCTCGCAAGATAAGGCTGCGGGTGGTGCAGGCCGGCCGGCGGAGAGCGCCCCGCAGGCGACTCCGGCGGCTTTACCTCCTACCATGGGATCGGTGACGGTGCGGTCTACACCGTATTTGTCCGAGGTGTTTGTGGACGGGGATTCGATGGGCTACACGCCCGCTAAGGTGAGTCTGCCGCCGGGAAAACATATGTTTCGAGTGGAGAAGCCCGGGTACAAGGCCTGGACGAAAGAGATCACGATCACGGTCGGGTCGGAGTTGACGCTGGACGCGGGTCTGGAGAAGAAGAAGTAGGTAGATCGCGCTGTTCGTCGTTCGTCCTTCGCTGTTCGCTATCCGCTCGTGCGTCCCCCGCAAGCCAACGAGACAGCAGTACCGAACGGCGATTCGCGAACAGCGAACGACGAATAGCGAACAGCTAACAGCGCAACTTCGCTTACAATTCCTGCTTACATGCCTGTCACTGTCCGTTCGTTTGCGAAGATTAATTTCGGGTTGTATATCGGTCCGCTGCGGGCGGATGGATTCCATGAATTGCGGACGGTCTATCAGACGATTGCGCTGCATGATTTGATTCGGGTCAGCGTAGAGCGTGGGACGGGGATTGACATCAGGTGTGCGGATCCTCGGGTGCCTTGCGATTCGTCCAATACTTGTTATCGGATGGCCGAGCGGGTGATGGAGGAACTCGACGCTACCGGTCGAGTTGTCATCGAGATCGAGAAAAAGTTGCCGGTGCAGGGCGGGCTGGGAGCGGGATCGTCGAATGCAGCGGCGACGATGATTGGGCTGGAGCGGGCGCTCAAGAAAAAATTGACGCAGGCTGCGCGGCTGCGCGCGGCGTCGGCGGTGGGATCGGATCTGCCGCTATTCGCGGTGGGTGGGACAGTGTTGGGAGTGGGACGCGGGGAGGAAGTTTATCCAGTGGCGGACTTTCCATCAATCCCGCTCGTGATCGTCACGCCGGAAATTGGGGTTTCTACCCCCAGGGCTTTTGCGGACTGGGATCAATTGACGCAACCGGGTGCGTCCGATAGACTACTTGAGGTTGGCCGCGAGTTGTCGGCGTGGCTGGTATCACCTAACACCGGTGCTCTTGCACGAGGCAGGAGCCGGGCCGGAAGCCTGCTTTCCGACCTTGTCCGTACCGGGATTGAAAACGACTTTGAACGAGTCGTCTTTCCGCAATATCCCGAACTGCGAGACATTAAAGGTGCGTTGGTGCGAGCGGGGGCGGTGTATGCTTCCCTCTCTGGATCAGGATCGGCCCTGTATGGGTTGTTCCGGACTGGGGCGGCGGCTGCCCGGGCGGTGAGTCGTCTGCAGAGGCAGGGGTTGCGGGCGGTGGCTACGACGACCCTGACGCGGTCTCAGTATTGGCGAAAAATTTGTTGATTGTTGATTGTTGATTTTTGATTGACAATTAGTAAGGCCCGAGCGATCGGGTTTCAATCCACAATCAAGAGTCATTCAGTCAACAATGATTTTACTGGGCCGTCGACTAATGGTAGGTCAAGTGCCTTTGGAGCACTTTGTCTAGGTTCGAATCCTAGCGGCCCAGCCAAGAAACCGGTTCTCAGTGGGACTGAAGCCCTGACTGAGAACTGAGAACCAGGAACTGAGAACTTGACAATGGCCACAGCGACTACGACAGCGGAAAAACAGCCGATGGCGGACGAAAAGCCGGAACGCAAGCCTCAGCGGGTCCGAGTGGATGACAAGTTCAAGATATTTTGTGGAACGGCCAACGAGCCGCTCTGCGATGAAGTCTGCCATTTTCTGGGGATGACGCGCGGGCAGGCGATGGTGACGCGCTTCGCCGACGGCGAAGCCTACGTTCAGATTCAGGAGAATGTGCGCGGAGCGGACGTGTTCGTGATGCAGCCCACGTGCCATCCGGTGGACATGCATCTGATGGAGTTGCTGCTGATGCTGGATGCGCTGAAGCGTGCTTCGGCGCGGCGCATCACGGCGGTGATTCCTTATTACGGATATGCGCGGCAGGATCGGAAAGATAAGCCGCGAGTGCCGATATCGTCGAAGCTGGTGGCCGATTTGCTGACCGCCGCGGGAGCGCATCGGGCGCTGGTGATCGATCCGCATACGGCGCAGTTGCAGGGATTTTTCAATATTCCGGTGGACCATTTGTTCGCGTCGCCGGTGCTGGTCGATTACTTCAGGAAGTTAAGTCTGCCGAATCTGACGGTGGTATCGCCGGACGCGGGCGGCGTGGAGCGCGCACGGTTTTTCGCGAAAAAGATGGACGCGGCCCTGGCGATCGTCGACAAACGCCGGGTCGAGATGAACGTGGCGGAAGTGATGCACGTCATCGGAGACGTCCACGGCCGGACTTGTCTGGTGATCGACGATTTGATCGATACGGCGGGAACGCTGGTGAAGACGGCGCAGGCCCTGCTCGATAACGGCGCGAGCGCGGTGTATGCGTGCTGCTCGCATCCGGTGCTGTCGGGGCCGGCGGTGCAGAACATTATTAACTCTCCGCTTACCGAGGTGGTGGTGACCAACACCATTCCGCTGACGGAAGCGGCGAAGCAGGTCCCGAAGATCAAGGTGCTGACGATCGCGGGGCTGATTGGACGGGCAATTCAGTCCATTCACGAAGAAACGTCGATCAGCAAGATGTTTCAGTAGGTAGAGCGTCGTCGGTCGATAGTCGTTCGTCGTTCGCGGGGCAGGAACGCTGTCGGCCGCGTTGTACTTCCCGAACGACTAGCGACGAACGACTAGCGACCAACAAAGCTCAGCAGGCTGTAAAAAGGACGGAACGGAATTATGGCTACAGCAACGGAAGTGAACATTCTGGAAGCGCAAGAGCGCCAGCCAGGCAACAAGAATGCGGCCCGCCGGGTACGAGTGGCGGGAAAAGTTCCGGCGGTGGTTTACGGCGCCGGGAAAGATACGGCCGTGATCTCGGTCGATCCGCGCCAGGTGATGCGCATCCTGAAGTCGGAGACCGGACACAACACGATTTTCGATCTGGCGCTGGGCAGCGACCGGGTGAAAGCGATGATCGTGGATTGGCAGTTCGAGCCGATCAAGGGAACGCTCCTGCACATTGACCTGCAACGCATCGCGATGGACAAGAAGCTCAAAGTCACGGTGCCGATCGTCCTCAAGGGCGAGGCGCTGGGCGTAAAGCAGGACGGCGGAATCCTCGAGCAATTGCTGCGTGAGGTCGAGTTGGAGTGCTTGCCGGCGGATATTCCGAAGTCGATTGAGGTCGACGTGAGCCATTTGGTGTTCGGCGTGGACTTGCGCGTGAAAGATCTGGCGCATGGCGACAAGCTGAAATTCCTGACCGACGAAGATCGGATGGTTGCGCACATCACGACCGTGAAGGAAGAAGTGGTGGTGGCTCCGGAAGTGGTGGCGGATGCTGCGGCGACTCCGGCTGAGCCTGAAGTCATCAAGAAGGGCAAGCAGGATGCTGAGGGTGAAGCGGCCGACGGGAAACCGGAAGCTAAGGCTGAGAAGAAAGATAAGAAATAAAGAAAGTTTCTGGCTTCTAGCTACTGGCTAGGAGCTAAAAGCTAAAAGCTAAGAGCTAAGAGCTGACTTTGTGAAACTGATTATCGGTTTGGGAAATCCTGGAATCGAGTATCAGTTCACGCCGCATAACCTCGGCTTTCTCACGATCGATCGGATCGCGGGCAGCCTGGGCGTGGAAGTCCGAAACCGTCAGTGCCGGGCGTTGACGGCGCGGGCAGAGATCGCTGGACAAGCGGTGCTGCTGGCCAAGCCGGAAACGTTCATGAATTTGAGCGGCCTTTCGGTGCGGGAACTGGTGGCGGAGTATCAGGTGGACGCGAAGTCGGACCTGATCGTGATTTACGACGAACTGGATTTTTCGCTGGGCACGATTCGGATCCGGCAGCGCGGCAGTTCGGCAGGACACAACGGGATGGAGTCGATCCTGGGGGCGTTGGGAAGCGATGAGTTTCTGCGGATTCGTTTGGGAATCGCGCCCAATAGGAAGATTGCGGACACGATCAAGTTTGTGCTGACGCCATTCCGCAAAGCGCAATTGAAGCTTGTAGACGAAGTTTTGGACTCGGCGGCGGAAGCGGTCGAGATGATTCTGAAAGACGGACCGGCGGCGGCGATGAACCGCTTTAATCGGAAGGCAGTGGATAGTGATTAGTGGTTGGTGGTTAGTGATACGTGGCTATCAGGTGCCCATGGGTTTGATTTTCTGACCACTGACCACTCGCCACTGAATTTGGAGACTACGAATGAATCGTACTTATGAACTGATGTTTATCGTCCGGCCTGACATGGTGGACGACGATCTGAACAAACTGATTTCCACGCTGGAGGCTTCGGTGGCTTCGGCGCACGGGACGATGAAGAGCGAAGTCTGGGGCAAACGGCGTCTGGCATACAGCGTGCGCCGCTTCAACGACGGGATTTTTATCCTGTTGATGCTGGAAGGCACGGGCGCGATGGTGCACGAACTGGAGCGGCGTCTGCGTGTGACGGAGCCGGTGATCAAGTTCCTCACGGTTCGCACCGACGAAGAACTGAAGCGCCTGGACAAGATCAAGAAGCTTCGGGACGCGAAGAAGAAAGCCAGCGCCGCGCCGCCCGTGGTGGTTGCTGCACCGACGGCTCCGGTTACGCCGGAAGTGGGCCCGGAGCCGGCACCCGCGGCTGTTTAGCTACTCGACATCAGGGGGCAGAAGCCCTGTTCCAATGATGGGTTGGTTGCAGCGCTGAAGAGCGGCGCGACCCCCCAAGACAATTGAAAGTTTTAAGGAGCACTATGGCAGAAGAAACGAAAGCACCAGCGTCGTCGCACGGCGGCGACCGTCCGGAACGAAGCGATCGGGGTGGGCCACGTGGGCCGCGTCCAGGCGGAGGCCCGGGCGGATCTCGCGAGGGCGGACGCAAATATTTCCGGCGCAAGAAAGTCTGCAAGTTCTGCGTCGAGAAGATCGAAGCGGTGAACTACAAAGACGTGCGCCTGCTGGCCGGGTTCGTCGCCGAGAGCGGGAAAATCGTTCCGCGGCGTCTGACGGGAGTTTGCACACCGCATCAACGCCGGCTTTCGGCGGCCATCAAGCAGGCTCGCAACATCGCGCTGCTGCCGTTCGCGGGACGCGCGCAATAAGATCGTAGTTCGTCCTTCGTCGTTGGTCCTTCGCAATTCGAACTTTTGCCGACGACTAACGACCATCGACTAACGACCAGAAAAACGGAGTCAACCATGGAAGTCATCTTGAAAGAAGACGTGCCCAAGCTGGGCAATCGCGGCGACGTGATCAAGGTCGCTGAGGGATACGGACGGAATTTTCTGCTTCCGCACAAATTGGCGATCGAAGCGAATGCCGCCAACAAGGCCGTCATCGAGCAGATGAAGGCGGCTGCGGTGCGCCGGTCGGCCAAGGAGAAGTCGGAGGCGGAAGCGCTGGCCAAGCAGTTTGAAGGGCTTGAGGTTTCGTTTACGCGTAAGTCCGGCGAGAACGATCAGCTGTTTGGATCGGTGACAGCGGGCGATATCGCGGACGCTCTGGAGAAAAAGAGTTTCCACATCGATCGGCGCAAGATCCAGGTGCACGAACCGCTGCGGACGATTGGCGAGTTCACGATCCCGGTCAAGTTGCACAAGGACGTGACGGCACACTTGAAAGTTACGATTGGGAAAGAAGCGTCGGAGTAGGGTTGGATCTTGATTTTGGGTGGCGCAGCGGTTCACCGCTGCGATTGAGCCGATAAAGCTGGACGGCTTCAGCCGCTGAGGTACGCGTGCAGCACCACAGCTGGCGAAGTCAGAATCTAGCTGCGATGTAAATTGTTTCGAGAATTAATGCTTGACCTCAGGGGCTGAAGCCCATGATCGAGGAGCGTCATCAATCGCAGCGGTGAACCGCTGCGCCACCCAAAAGCTGCTTGGACTAGGAGTCTGCCCCGAAGAACTCTTCCACTTTCCGCAAATCAGTCGTCTTGCTGTAATTCGGCAAGCTTTCGATAAATACCTTCCCATACTGTTTTTTCAGAATGCGGTTGTCCAGCAGCGCGAGCAATCCGCGATCATGCAGTGAGCGGATCAGCCTCCCGAAGCCTTGCTTCAATGTGATGACTGCACTCGGCACTTGATATTCAAAGAATGCGTTGCCGCCACCAGCGTCGATCGCCTTCACGCGCGCCGCGACTACCGGATCGCTGGGCACGGCGAATGGCAGGCGGTCGATGATGACGCAACTTAATTGCTCGCCTTGTACGTCCACACCTTGCCAGAAGGATGAGGTGCCGAAAAGTACAGCGTGCGGCGTGATGCGGAACTCCGCAAGCAGCGCGGACTTTGGGGCGTCGCCCTGTTTGAGCATGGGGAAGTCCAGCACGCCCAGCAGGCGGTCGTAGATTTCGTTCATCTGCGCGAAGCTGGTGAAGAGGACGAACGCGCGGCCGCGCGTGATCTCAAGCAGGCGCTTAATGCACTCCGAGGCTTGCGATGCAAATTGCGGAGTGCGTGGGTCGGGCAGGTCGGGCGGCACGTAGAGGATGGCCTGGCTCTGGTAGTCAAAGTGCGACGGCACGATGGATTCGCGGGCATGATCGAGGCCGAGGCGCTGCCGGATGTACTCGAATCCGCCGCCGACGGCAAGCGTGGCGGAGGTGAGGACGGCGGTCTCCATTTTTGACCACAGGCATTCGCGCAGAATGGGCCCGACCTCGATGGGCGTGGCTTGCAGGAAAACGTTGGTGCGGCCGCCGACAGCGTGATCGTCAGACGCTCTTCGCGCTCGCGCCATGCCGCGAAAGCCCCTGCGCTCGATCCAGAAGACGGTGTTGGGATTCTCGTCTTCCATCACGAAACCGAGTTGCACCTGCAATTGTTGCGCGCGGCGCGCCATGCTGAAGACTTGCTCCGGCTTCTGCGGGAGCTGCTCGATTTCCGCGCCGATTCGCCGGAGCGATTGATTCAGGGCGTCATACTCATCGCCATTTTCTTCGAGGAATTCCCGGCGGCTGTCGAAAGAGAAACGTCCGTCGCCGGCGGGAATCAGCGAGAAAAAAAGTTGGGAGCGGTCGCGCAGAGAACTGATGGCGCTGGAAATTCCCGGCGTGTAGAGTTTTTCGCGCTGTAAGAGGCCTTCGATGTCGCGGGCCAGTTCTTCCATGCGCGTGTTGCTTACAGAAATGCCGAAGTAGTTGCCGGCGACTTCTTCGAGTTCATGGGCTTCGTCGAAGATGACGACGCCACAGTCGGGGAGGACGCCGGCGTCGGGCGCTTTCTCGGCTTCCAGTTTGATGGCGAGGTCGGCAAAAAAAAGATGGTGATTGACGATGACGATGTCGCTCTCGGCGGCGCGCCGGCGCATTTCGGTGATGAAGCAACGCTCATACTCCGCGCATTTTTGTCCGAGACAGGTGTCAGTGCGCGCGTCGAGTTTGTGCCAAAGAGCGCTCGCCTCGGGCAGTTCGGCGAGTTCGGAGCGGTCGCCGGTGGAAGTCGTTTTCTCCCACGCGGCGATCGCGCTGAATTGTTCGATCTCTTCCAGGCCGCTGAGGATAGGTTCGCCGGTCAGGTCGTAAAGCTTCTTACGGCAAAGATAATTGTTACGGCCCTTCATGTAACAGACGCTCAGCTTGCCGTCGCCGTCGCCGAATAGCGCTCGCTCCAGAGATGGGACGTCTTTTTGAAAAAGCTGTTCCTGAAGATTCTTGGTGCCGGTGGAGATGATGACGCGCTTGCCGGAGCGAAGGACGGGCAGAAGATAGGCGAGCGTCTTGCCGGTGCCGGTGCCCGCCTCGACGATCAGATGCCGCTTTTCGGCGATCGCTTCTTCGACGGATTGGGCCATCTGCAGTTGGCCACGGCGAAATTCATAGGCGGGATGCGTCTTCGAAAGCAGTCCGCCGGGCGCAAAAAATTGGTACAGCGAGAATCCGGCAGCTGGGGACACGGAATGAGAGGCGGAGGGCACGAGTTCCTATAATAAGCTCTCGCGGCGCTGCCGTACGCGACGGGCGCAAGTGGCGCTGCGGCGCTCGTGTTCTAATCACTAGTAAGAAGAATTCAGAGTTGAAAAAAACCAGACGCAAACTCGCTCATCAATCGGAAAGCCGGCGGCCGGCGCAGGAGCTCGCCGATGCCGGGCTGTTGCCGTTGCTGGCGATTGTCGGACGCCCCAATGTGGGGAAATCGACGCTGTTCAATCGGTTGACGGGATCGCGCCGCGCGATTGTCGGCGACGAGCCGGGCATCACGCGGGATCGGCTTTACGGTCAGGCGGAATGGCGCGGGCGAGATTTTCGCGTGGTCGACACCGGCGGCATCGTGCCGGAGGATAGAGAATTTATCCCGGCGGAAATCTTTCGCCAGGCTCGGGTGGCGCTCGATGAGGCGGTTGCCATCGTGATGGTGGTCGACGGCCGCACGGAACTCAGCGCTTCCGATATGGAGTTGGCGCGTCTGCTCAAACGATCCGGCAAACCGCTTTTTCTCGCTGTTAACAAAACGGATTCTGCCAAAGAGATGGTGCTGGAAGCGGAGATTCATCGTCTGGGGATTTCGAACTGGTTTCCGATTTCCGCCGAGAATGGAAATGGGATTGACGATCTGCTCGACGCATTTCTGGCGGTGGCGCCGGCGGTTGAACCCTTAACCACAGAGGTCACGGAGGTCACAGGGGAAGGCACAGCGGACGACACGCCCGCGACTGTTGAGCAGCCTCGCGAGATCAAGGTCGCGATCATTGGACATCCCAACGTCGGCAAGTCCACGCTTCTCAATCAGCTCACGGGGACGTCGCGCGCGATTGTTTCGCCGATTCCGGGAACGACGCGCGATTCGGTGGACGAAGTCATCGACTACGAGGGCCTGCATATTCGCTTCATTGATACGGCGGGCATCCGGCGAAAAGGCAAAACGCATTTGATGGCCGAGAAGCTTTCGGTGGTCATGTCGCGCAAGAACCTGGAGGCCGCGGACATCGTCCTGTTTATGGTGGATGCGACGGAGGGAGCCAGCGGGCTCGACGCGTCGATCGCGGGATATGCGCACGAGAGCGGGCGCTCCGTGATCATCGTCGTGAATAAATGGGATCTGATTACCAGCGGCGAGAAGCGGGCCATCAGTCAGGCTAAGGCGGCTCGTATCCAGGATGCGAAGCGTCCGCACGACCGCGTGCACTTTGAAGAGCGCTTGCGTTACGGCTTGAAATTTTTGAACTATGCGCCCGTGATTTTTATTTCCGCGCATACGGGCGTTGGGACGGACAAGATTCTGCCGCTGATCGAGAAAGTTTCCGCCGAACGGAACAAGCGCATCAGCACGGGCGAGATGAACCGCTTCGTGAAGAGAGTCGATTTCGATCGTGCAACGGTCCCGATGAGCAAGCGCGTCCGGATTTACTACATGACGCAGGCGGGGGTAGCGCCGCCAACGTTCATTTTGTTTACGGATCGTCAAGTGAAGCTGCATTTTTCTTACGAGCGGTTTTTGGAGAATCAGATTCGCGAAGCGTTCGGGTTTGTAGGAGCGCCGATCTGGATTAAGAACCGGGCGCGATAACGACGCGCCCCGGCTCCGGTTTCGTTAGTGATTGCGGTGCGTCACCGCCGCCGTCTCATCATGCAGCAACCCGAGGCGATCGATGCCGGCGTTGTGCGCGGTATCGATCACATCCGCGACTTGCTGGAAATCGATATCGTCGTCCGCTTTCACATATGCAATTCGTTCCACGCGGCTGCTGAAGATGTCGAACAGGCGCTGCCGCAGGTTACTCCACGGGACAACTTCATCGTTAATCTTGATGTCGGGATGGCCGCCGTCTTTACCGTCGCGCACCTGGATGACGATGGTGCGGTCGGGCGGCGGGATGGAATGGTCTTTGGGATTCGGTTGTTGCGGAATCTGCGCGTCCAGACCGGCAGGCTTCTGCTCGATCACAACGATCATAAAAATGATAATGAGCACCAGCAGAACGTCAATCAGGGGCGTGACGTTCATCTGGGGCGCGGACGGACCACCGCCTGCCGTTGAGAATGACATTTGATTTTCTCCTCATAGGCACGCGCGTGTCTGGTGGATTTGACACTGCGAAGGGTGAGAGAGTTCCCGCGCGTTATCCGATAGGCTCAGGGGAAGGCGGCAACGGGGGCGGCATTGGAGGCGGAGTTTCCGTCACCGGCGGCGCCTCGGGCGCGGGCGGAGCAGGCACTGGATTGAGCAGCGCGTCCAGATTTGGATAACGCGCCGCGAAGAAATACATGGCGTAGGCGGGAAAGAAAACCGTCGCCGGCGCGCACACGAGCGCGATCAGGTACATCAGGAGCAGAAAAGCCATGGTCCCGAAGATGACGACAAGGCTGATGGTAGCCGGGTTCCAGGTCAGGCCGGCGGCGGCGCCCGCGACACCGATCAATACACTGGGGATGATCACGATCAGCGCGGGAATGAACGCCGCGATGGTGAATAAGATTCCGGCAGCAATCAGCAAGGCGATTTTCAGCAGAAGATAGACCGCATATTTGCCGGGCTCCACTCGCATCAGGCCGATGAGACGGCTCCAGCCGTCGGCGAAATCGAGGTCTTCGAGCGCCATGATTGGGACCAGGAAATCTTTGGCCAATATTTGTACGACGGCCGCCACCAGTACGCCCATCAGCAGGACCAAAACCAGCAGGATGACACCTCCCGCCATACCGGCGATGTGCCTGCTGGAATCCTTCATCCATCCGGCGGCGCCCATGAACATCAGAGGAATGCCGATGAGCATTGCGAAAAACATGCCGGTGGAAATCGACAGGACAAGCTGCCACAGGAAATAACGACTGCCGGTGCGGTGCCAACGCTGCCAGCCATCGCCGATCGAACATTCCCGTCGCAGGACTGAATCAAAAAGAATAAATCGAAACACGCTGTTGATATACAGAAAGACAAAGAACAGGATGACCAAGAGAACAACAGCGGCGGCGATCAGTCCGGCGAATTGCGCGATGCGGGCAGGATCAATGTGTGGAAAAGGCGTGGCGAGAAATTCCTGGCCACTCCGGGGGCTCTGCTGTGCGAATTGTCCAAGGTTGCCGAAACTACAGCCGCCGACGTGTAGTTCTCCGGCGAGAATTGCGACAAGCGCCAGGCGAGACCACTGCCCCAAACGAAACTTGGTAAACAGTTGTTGGCGCGCGTGCTGAATCGCAGGCTGGACGCAATCGACGGCGGACACGGACACGGAGCACTCTCCTCGACACGCGCAGAGTAATTGGGCGCGGGGCGTGCGTCAATTGGAATGTAAGTTCAAGTAGCGCCGGGCGGGTTATCGGTGGTTCGGCGCGGCGAAGGCCGGCACGCGATCCCACCAGCTCTGGAAGTTGATAAGCGCAGCCTCGCATTGCTGGCGATGACGTTCCTTGCGGTCGCGAACGCGTACTTCGAGAGCGGGCAAGAGGTCAAAAGTAATGTTGGCGGGCTGAAAATTTTTGGGATCGGCCTGCGTCACATAGTGAATGAGCGAGCCGAACGCGCTCGCCCGGGGCGGAGGGACGGGCTCGCTGTCGGCCGCCAGGGACGCGGCATTCAGGCCCGCGAGCAGCCCGGTGGCGATGGATTCGACGTAGCCTTCGACTCCGCAAATCTGGCCCGCAAAAAGCACGTGAGGATGATTCTTCATCTGCAGCGTGGGAGCGAGCAGCGTGGGCGAGTTGATGTAAGTGTTGCGGTGAATTTGTCCGTAGCGAAGAAAGCGGGCTTGCTCGAGGCCGGGTATGAGGCGCAGAACTTTCGCCTGTTCGCCAAATTTCAGGTGATTCTGAAACCCGACCAGATTGTAGGAATCGGCGCGCAGATTTTCCTGTCGCAATTGCACGGCGGCGTAGGGGATTCTTCCGGTTCGCGGATCTTTCAGTCCGACCGGCTTCATGGGGCCAAAGCGAAGCGTGTCGCGGCCGCGGCGGGCGATTTCTTCGATGGGCAGGCAGCTTTCGAAGTAATTAAGTTTCTCCCAATCCTTTTCTTCGACGGACTGCGCGGCAAGCAGCGCGTCGTAAAACGTGTCGTACTCGTCTTTCGACATCGGACAGTTGATGTAGTCAGCGGAGCCCTTGTCGTAACGGGCCGCGAGGTACACCTTGCTCATGTCGATGGAATCGGCTTCAACGATGGGGCTGATGGAATCGTAGAAATAGAGCCTGGGCCCGTGTGGAGCGGACGCCCCCGCCCGCGGAATGTTTGTACCAGTTGGATTGTCGCCGGGTGCCAGCGCAGGTTCGGTCTGATCGGCTGTGGAAACGCAGAGTCGCTCAATTTCACGCGCAAGTGCATCCGACGTCAGCGGGCCAGTGGCGATGATTGTGATCTGGCCTGGTTCGATGTGCGCAGCTTCTTCGCGGCGAATGTGAATCAGGGGCTCACGGGAAATCGCGTCCGTCACCTTGCGGGAAAACTCGGCGCGATCGACGGCGAGTGCATGGCCGGCGGGTACGGCGGTTTCTTGGGCGAGTTCGAGAAGCAGCGATCCGGCGCGACGCATTTCTTCTTTCAGCAGCCAGGGCGCGGTGTTTTCGCTTTCGGACTTCAACGAATTGGAGCAGACAAGTTCGGCGAAATCGGCGGTCTGGTGGGCGGGAGTGGTGCGCACCGGTCGCATCTCAAACAGGTCGACAGAGATGCCTCGCCGCGCACACTGCCACGCGGCCTCCGATCCGGCTAGTCCGGCACCGATGATTTGTACTTGGCTCACCATTTCTCCCAAGGTGTTTATTATAGGTGTGATCGTCGAAGGAGAATCTTCATGGCTCGTATTTCATTGATTGACTCGGAGCAAGCCAGCGCAGAAGTGAAGGAAATTTATGACGGCAAGTTGAAGGGCAAGCCCGGCAGCATGCAGAAGGCGCTCGCGCACCGTCCGGCGATGCTGAGCAATTTTCTGAGTTTCTATGCGAGCGTGGGTCGTTCGCTTGACCGCAAATTGTACGAAGCGATTTATCTGCGGACGTCGCTGATCAACGGATGCCATTACTGCACGCAACATCACATCGCCGGCGCAAAGCGTGCTGGGTTAACGCTGGATCAGATGAGAGCGTTGAAGAGTGGGGACTACTCCGACTTCAGCGCGGGTGAACAAGTTGCTCTGCGGTATGCGGAAAGAATCACGCGTACTCCGAATGGAGCTACCGATGCGGACTTCGGCGAGTTGAAGGCGCACTTTTCCGAGGAGCAGATTGTAGACCTGCACATGCTCGCGGGGCTGGCGAATCTTACGAATCGGGTTACCGGGCCGCTGGCATTGGATCTGGAATTTGCGACGGAAGAGCTTTAACCACAGGGGCCACGGCGGGCACAGGGGAAGACTTCGTGCGCGATTACAGGATTATTCTTTCGTCCCCTACTCGGCGGGTCACTCGTTCGCGATCGAGGTATTCGAGCAGCGGGATTGCGTACTTGCGGCTGACTCCGGTGAGATCTTTGAAGCGGGCTACGTCGATTTTCGGTGTGCTACTTTTGAGTGCGGCGATTTTCTGGCGAAGATCAGTCAGTGCGTTTTGGTGAAAGACAAGGTCGTCGGATACTTTCACCAGGGTCTTTTCGCGCAGCAGGAGAGTCACGATTTTCTGAGCTCGAACTTTGTCCACTTTTAGCCCTGCCAGGACATCCTTCAGCGCGGGTACTTTGAGTCCGGCAGTCGCGAAAGCCTGTTCGATGATCTTCTTCGATTCGGCTTCCTCGTCTTTCATCACGACCCCACGACCGGGTAGATGAACCAACTCGCCGGCAATGGCAAGCTTGTTTTCACGCACCAGGGACGTCAGCACCGCTTCATAAATGACTGGGCTCAAGCCAAACTTCTCCCGCAGAGTCTCTTTCGCCATACCCTGAACAAGGGGGTTTTGTTTGTGAAATGCGGAGACTGCGTCGGGCAGGAGCTGGCTCATCGCAGCCATTGCCGCTGAATTGAGAAATAGTTCGCCGAATTTGAGGACCTCTCTCTTCGCTACCGCCGGCGCCAGATGCGTTTCGATGCTCTCTCTACGCCACCCGGTTTCGGAGACGAGTCGTTGCCATGAAATTCCGCGGTACCAGCGCCGCGCGATTCGAGCCGCCAGGATCTTTTCGACATCGCCTGCCGCGGATACGTTGAGAAGATGGTCGACCGCTTCCTGTTTGATTCTGGGAATTGGCGCCGCGTCGAGCACCACTCCACCACCGATCGTCACGACCGGCGAAAATTGCCGCAGGATAAAACGATCTCCGGGCAGAAGAAGCGTGGGTTCGGCGAGCCGAAGTTGCGCATGGGACTGCGCTCCGGGCGCGATCTGTTTCGCGCCAGGCACTCGTATTTCGGCGATGGCCTCCATGGTGTACGCGTGGAAGTGCACGCGGGCGCGGTCTTTCAGGGGTTTGGCGGAAGCGAGCAGCGTGAGCGCGACGTCGATTCGCGACGTGACCTGGAAAGTATCGGGTGGAGCCAGCATCACGCCGCGAGCAAGGTCGGCGGTGGCGACCGCTGCGAGATTCAGTGCAGTACGTTGGCCGGCGATTGCCTGGTCGGCGGTTGCTCCATGCACTTGTGCTCCACGAACACGCAGGCGCTGGGCGGTGGGAAAGACTTCCAGTTCTTCTTCCTTCGAAATTGTTCCTGCTATGAGCGTGCCGGTCACTACGGTCCCGAAGCCCTTCATGGTGAACACTCGGTCAATGGGCAGACGCGCGAGCGCTGCGGAATCTTTGGCGGAGACTTCCGTTGCGATTTTCGCGAGCGCAGAACGCAATTCGTCGAGGCCCGCGCCCGTGAGCGAACTCACCGCGACGATCGGAGAGTGCGATGGATCGAGAAACGATCCGCGAAGAAAATCCTCCACTTCCAGGCGGACCACTTCAAGCGTCTCCGCATCGACGGCATCGGATTTGGTGAGCACAGTGATGCCGCGCCGGACGGCGAGCAAGCGGCAGATATCGAAGTGTTCACGAGTCTGCGGTTTGATCCCTTCGTCGGCGGCGATGACGAGCAGGACGAGATCAATCCCGCCCACACCTGCAAGCATGTTGCGGACAAAACGCTCGTGGCCGGGGACGTCGACAAATCCAAAATGTAAGAGATCACCGTCGGGCGCAGGCAAGTCGAGATGGGCGAATCCAATGTCGATGGTGATGCCACGCCGCTTCTCTTCTTCCAGGCGGTCGGCATCAATGCCGGTGAGCGCCTTCACCAGCGAAGTTTTCCCGTGATCAATGTGGCCGGCGGTGCCGACGATGACGGACTTCATGCGAGAACAGTATAGTGGGCCGGCTTTGTCGTAGCTTTGTGAACCATTGTGATTCTTGCGCGGCGCACCGTCACCTTACCGCCACTTCTTCAGGTTCGGCCAGAATCCGGCCCAGTTGCCCTGCCTGAATCCTCGGCAAATAAAGATGGGAAGATTTTTTTCCAGCGCATAGGGATTGTCGGGCGTTCGGCCAACGTATTCAACGCTGGTCCAGATCTTCTCCAGCGTTTCTTGATCGTCATCCAGAACGATCATGCAATTTCCGGAGTACCCACGCGGTCCCCACAGCCACCAGGTCTGGTGTCCGCTCAGCGACTGGGGCAGGCCGTACTTCGGGCCGAGGAAATCGATGGCGCCGGCTTGGCCATAATCTTGCGCGAAGATGCCGCAGTCTGCGCGGTCTTCGATAGGAATTCTGTTCCACGCTCCCACAACGCCGGTTACAACTTCATTCCATCCAAACTGGTCCGCATAGTGCTGCGGTAGTGCTGCCCGGGCATGGCTGCGTTCCGTGCGCGGAACTTTAATGGGTAGCCGATTCATATACGGCAAGAACGAATCCACCGGCAGCACGGGCACGACCAGCGGAGCGAAAATTGCTCCGGCAACGAACAGTACGACCGCGAAGGCCGGCTTCAGCCATCCCTGACGGATGCGGTCGATGGCACTATCGATCACGACCGCCCCCGCAGCGAGATAAACCGGGTAGATGGGGCCCAGGTAGTAGTTCTTTCCCCTCAGCACGACAAAAGTCGTGAACGCGACGAGGTAGGCCCATCCCAGAAAACGGTAGGGACGAAAACGGGCGGCGAGCAGTAGCGCGATCACGCCAGTAACCCAGAGAATCGTGTTGATGGGATGAACGATCAGCGTCTGTTGCGAGAAATATTGCCAGGGGGAGAGCACGACATCGCGGCCATCCGCCTTGATGTTGCGCATGAGCTGCACGAAGGGCCAATCATGCGCGATGTTCCAGAGCAAGTTGGGCAAGAAGATCAGAAAAGCAGCGGCTCCGCCGATCCAGATCCATTTGTTCCAGAAAGCGCGAAGCTCCTCGGTTAGGAGTAGGCCCACGACGATTGCGAATCCAAAAACGGCGATGGAATATTTCTCCTGCATGCCGATGCCGGCCACGACACCAAACCACAACCAGTGGCGCGGGTCGCGCTGGACGGCAAGGATCGCGAAGTACGCGCAGCCCATCCACAGCAGTGGCTCCAGGCAATTGCTGGTCAGCAGGCTGGCGTTCGAGAGGTAGAGCGGCGCGATGAGCACGGCCAGCGCGGTAAGCACGACCGCAAAGCGCTTGCCACCCAGTTCGCGGGCGATCATGCCGCTCAGAATGATGGTGGCGGACACGGCCAGCGTGGGCAACAGGCGGACGGCGCGCAGCGACTCACCAAAAATTGC
>JAYTFO010000353.1:0-7631 GCA_043734305.1 Acidobacteriota bacterium
GCGCGCATCTTCGTGTCCACGTACTCGGCGAGCTTCAGAATGTAATCCGCGTCCGATCCCCGCAGGTTGTACACCTGGTCGAAGATTTCGACCCGCACGCTTCCATTCACCGCATTTTTCGAGGGTGGTTGCTTGGTGGCCGTTGCCATGTCACTCCTGAAGCTAGGATCGTCCCGCTGGCGCTTAACTGGCCGCCGCTTGCTCTTGCGCCACATCTTCCATCTGGGTCAGCATCTTCTCGACCCGTCCCCGGATCTCTTCACGATCTTTGCGCAGCTTGACCAGTTCGCGCCGCATCGCTTCGTTTTCTTCCTCACGCTCTTCGAGTTGCTCCCGAATCCGCTTCACATCGCGCTCGGCGACGGCCCGGGCTTCCTTGGCAGCCTTGTATAACTCTATGGTGCGATAAACTTTCTCTTCCAGCGCCTGAAAATCTTCGGCAGGTACCTGCGCAGATACCTCCTCCACAGCCTTCAAGGACATGAGCGGCTCACTTTCCAACAGAAGTCTTCCACCTTGGGCGCAGTATAACCCAGTTTGCTGTGGAAGACTCCGCTACTTTTACACCGCTTGTGCTCTGTTTAGGTACCCGTGGTGGGTGTTTCTCTTTTACCGTGGCCGAAGCTTTTCCAGTCGCTCCGCTGCCGCGTCCAGTGTCTCAGGCTTCTTGCAGAATGCGAAACGTACCTGTTGGGAGCCGTCTTTCGGATGCTTGTAAAAACTCGATCCCGGCACGCATGCGATCCCGATTTCTTTCACCAGATAGCTGGCAAACTCCACGTCGTTAGGAAAATTGAAGGCGCTGATGTCCGTCATCACGTAATACGCGCCCTGCGGCCGGTAGCAGCGGAATCCAGCTTTTTCGAGCGCCGGGATCAGATGGTCACGGCGCGACCGGTACTTCGCAGCGAGTTCCGTGTAGTAAGAAGGAGGCAAACTCAGCGCCACCGCTCCGGCTTCCTGCAACGGCGCCGGCGCGCCCACCGTCAGAAAATCATGCACTTTGCGAATCGCGTTCGTGATATTCGGAGGCGCAACGGCCCACCCCACGCGCCATCCCGTGACCGCATAACTCTTCGACAGCCCGTTGATCGTAATCGTCCGTTCGCGCATGCCATCGAGCGACGCAATCGAAATATGTTGGGCACCATCGTAGAGAATGTGCTCGTAAATCTCGTCCGTGATGACGAGCACGTTAAACTCCACGCACAGGTCGCGGATCAACTCCATTTCCTTTCGGCTGAACACCTTGCCCGTCGGGTTGTTCGGCGTGTTCAGGACGATCGCCTTGGTGTGATGCTGAAACGCCTCGCGCAACTCCTGTTCGTCGAAAGTCCACTCACCGCCCGACTCCTGCGGCGGACGCAAACTTACAAACCGCGGCTTGGCTCCGCTGATGATCGAATCCGGCCCGTAATTTTCATAAAACGGCTCGAAGACAATCACCTCGTCGCCCTTATTGCAGATCGCCAGCATGGTCGCAACAATCGTTTCCGTCGACCCGCAGCACACCGTAATTTCGCGTTCGGGATCGACGTCCAGGCCATGCCGTTCCTGCATCTGCCGAGCAATCGCGTTGCGCAGATTCTTCGCGCCCCACGTGATCGCATACTGATTTACGTCCGCCG
This sequence comes from Acidobacteriota bacterium, assembly GCA_043734305.1. Lineage (GTDB taxonomy): Bacteria > Acidobacteriota > Terriglobia > Terriglobales > Acidobacteriaceae > Acidiflorens. The sequence continues at coordinate 1,629 of JAYTFO010000353.1, forward strand.
CAATGGCGTCCTGCGCAGCCTTTTTAACCTCGTCGGGCGCAGCAAAATCCGGAAAGCCCTGCGACAAGTTGACAGCGCCATACTGCATCGCCTGCCGCGTCATCTCGCGGATCACGGACTCAGTAAAATGCTCGACTTTTTCAGAGAGGAAGTGCTTGGGATGTGCGGAAACGTGAGCCATGGAAAGTAAGGCTAGCACAGCAGAATGCCATGCCGCGATTGGAAGTGAGTTGCAAACTAGCTACGAGAGTCCCGCAGGGACGATCCAGCGACTCCAGCGTTCGTCAGGTATGGCAAGAGTCAGTGATGACCATTATATTGACCATGGTATGATAATATGACTACCGGAGAATAATCATGCAGGAAGTCGCCATCTCGGAATTTAAGGCCAAGTGTCTGGCGCTGCTCGAACGCGTGCGCTCGACCAAACAGCCGATCCGCGTGACGCGATTCGGAAAACCAGTCGCCGAGATCGTTCCTCCGACTTCCGTACAAAATCGCGCCTCCTGGATCGGGTCGATGAAGCATTCGCTGCAGATCACTGGCGACATTGTTTCTCCTGCCAATGACGAAAGCGAGTGGGAGGTACTGCGCGATTGAACCTCCTTCTCGATACCCATATCTGGTTGTGGACCCTGCGCGATCCAAAGAAGCTCGGCCGTAGGGTTGCGCAGAGTCTCAAGGATGAAGGCAACGAACTCTGGCTATCGCCGATCAGTACTTGGGAAGCGCTGACGCTGAATTTCAAAGGCAGGATTCACATCGAAGGAAACTTGGCGGAATGGCTGGCACAGGCGACCGCTGGCACTCGTGAAGCTCCGCTCACCCACGAGATCGCTCTGGTAGCCAGACAGCTGCAACTGCATCAGGACCCCGCCGACCGCATTCTTGCCGCGACCGCCGAGGTGCTGGACCTGACTCTGGTTACTGCCGACGAGCGATTGCTAGGGTTGGGAACGATCAGAACCTTGGCGAATCGGTAGACACCCGTAAGAAAATCAGAAGGTGGTTTTCTCCGCGGTGAAAACGGGTCTCAAGCCCTTTGCACGCCGCCCAGCATTTCCAGCGCCTTCGCAATCTGCCCCGACCACTGCGCGACTTCATCCTCGCGCAACGTCCGCTCGCCGGACTGAAACTTTGCGCGCAGTAGGATCGAGTATTTTCCCGCGCCGACTTTTTCACCGCGGAATATTTCTGCCGGAACAAAACTCCGCAACTTGGCAATGCCCAATCCCGCAACACTCTGACGGATCTTGTCGAACGCCACGCAATCGTCGAACACGAACGAAAAGTCGCGCTCCACGGCGGGAAAGCGAGGCAGCGCTTCGTAGCGAACGTGTCGCAGATCGTGTTGATAGAGGCGGTCGAGAAAAATCTCTCCAACGAAAACATCCTGATGGAGTTTACGCAGCGCCGCTACGTCCGGATGCAACTGCCCAAACTGGGCGATGGCCGTGCCATCCATGACGACGCGCGCCGAGCGCCCCGGATGGTAGTAGTCGGCGACGTCCGTGTCGTAGTGCAGGGTCCACGATGCGAACGGCTCGAGCAGGTCTTCGACGTCGCCCTTCAGATCGAAAAATGTAAGCGCCCGAGCCGACTGATGCACTCCGCTTTCCAGCGCGCTCCCGGTGGCGCCGATGCACAGGCGTTTCAACTCCAGAGTTTTCTCACCGGCCGCTTCAAATACATTCCCCGCTTCGAACAGCCGCACATTTTCCGTGCCGCGATTCAGGTTGTACGCCAGCATGTTGAGCATGCCCGGCAGCATCGAAGTTCGCATGACGGAGGCTTCGTCGCTGATCGGGTTGGCGAGTTCGACTGCCGGCGCGGGAGAAAATCGTCGTGCATCTTCTTTGGAAATGAAAGTCAGCGAGATCGTTTCATTGTAGCCCAGCGCCAGTAGGGAAGTGCGCGACCGGGCGTCCTTGGCGGCGTCCGGCCGATCGATGACGCCTCCGGTATAAGCGGGAAGTGTGTTCGCAAACTTGTCGTATCCGTGCAGGCGCGCGACTTCTTCGATCAGATCGATCTCGCGCTCCACGTCGAGCCGCCAACTCGGAATATGGACCAGGTACGCATTTTCATGTCCGGCCATGAGCACGAATCCGAGACGGGTCAGGATGCGGCTGATCTCGATATCGCCAATATCTTCGCCGAGGATGCGTTTGACCTCGCCGCGGTCGAGTTCAACCGGCGCCAGATCCAGCTTGCGTGCGATGACGTCGATCAAGCCGCCCGCGAGTTCTCCGCCGCCGGATTCGAGGATCAGTTCCGCAACGCGGTTGGTCGATGGCACGGTCGATTCAAAATCCGCGCCCCGCTCAAAACGATGCGAAGCGTCGGTGTGGATCCCGTGCCGCTTCGACATGCGGCGAACCGTGACCGGGTCCCACCATGCGGATTCGATCAGGATATTCCGCGTCTTCTCCGTGATCATCGTGTCGTATCCGCCCATCACACCGGCGAGCGCAACCGGCTTCACCGCGTCGGCGACCACGAGATCTTCGGCGGTGAGCGTGCGGTCCACGCCGTCGAGCGTCTTCAGCGTTTCACCCGCCCGAGCTTTGCGGATCACCAGCTTGCGCCCTTCGAGCAGGTCGAGATCGAACACGTGCGTCGGCTTGCCGGTCTCCCACAGGACGTAGTTGGTCGCGTCCACAGCGTTGCTGATCGGGCGTTGATCGAGGAGCGCAAGACGATTTGCAATCTTCGCAGGCGACGGCTTGATCGCGGCGCCACGGATTTCCTGAGCAGTGAAACGCGGACAAAGCTCGGATTCCTGAATCTCAATGATGACGTCGGACTTTCCTTTACTGGTGGGCAGTTTCGAATCAATCGGCCGGAGCGGTACATCGAACAGAGCCGATATCTCGCGCGCGATTCCGTAGTGATTCATCGCATCGGGACGGTTGGTCGTGATCTCCATTTCGAAGACGGTATTCTCGCCTTCGCCGGAGACGCCCTCCACCGCGATGCCCGCGAGCGTGAGTTCGTCCGCAAGACGACGGTAGTCGACCTTGAAGTCAACGAAGTCGCGAAGCCAGTGGGAACTGATTTTCATTGGGCTTTTAGCTTTTAGCTCTTAGCCTTTAGCTCACAACGCGGTGCGGTGAGGGTTGGCTAAGAGGTAAAAGCTAACGGCTAAAAGCTTCTACCCGAACTGCTCCAAAAACCGCACATCGCCATTCAAGAACAGCTGAATGTCATCCACGCCATACTTCAAAATCGCGATCCGTTCCACGCCCATGCCGAACGCAAATCCCGAAACCTTCCCTGGATCGTAGTCCACGAATCCGTAAACATTCGGATCGACCATCCCGCAGCCGAGTAGTTCGATCCATCCACTGGCTTTGCAGTTGCGGCAAGGAGAGCCGTCGCGCGTGCCTTTGCCGTCGCAAAAAATACAACTGATCTGCACGTCAGCGCTAGGCTCAGTAAACGGAAAGAACGACGGATAGAATCGCGTCTTCACACTCGATCCAAACAGCGCTTTCATGGCGTGATCCAGCGTGCCCTTCAGATCACAGAACGTAATGTTCGTATCCACCGCCAATCCTTCGACCTGATGAAAGATGGGCGAGTGCGTGGCATCGGGCGCATCATTACGATGCACTTTCCCCGGGCACACCACGCGCACCGGCGGCTTCATCTTCTCCATGCTTCGGATCTGCACCGGCGAAGTGTGCGTGCGCAGCAACAGCCGATCACGCTGTGGTTTTGATTCCTGTCCGGCGACGAAAAGCGTGTCCTGTGTATCCCGTGCCGGATGGTTCGGGGGAAAATTCAGCGCTTCGAAGTTGTAGTAGTCCGTCTCGATCTCTGGGCCTTCTTCAACCGAGTAGCCCAGGTTGCGAAAGACGCCGACAATTTCGTTCATCGTTTTAATGACGGGATGTTCCGCGCCCAGTGGACGGCGAATGCCGGGAAGGGTGACGTCAACGCGGTCCGCTGCGAGCCGGGCCGACGTTGCCCCGCCCTGAATGCGATTCAGTGTTCCGTCGACGGTCGACTCAACCTTAGCCTTGATCTCGTTGACGCGCTGGCCGACATCCCGCTTCGCATCTTTCGGGGAGGCCTTCAGCCAAAGATCGTTGAGCTGCGTGAGTACGCCATTCTTGCGAGCCATCCAGCGATCGCGGAAGGCTTTGAAATCATTCTCGGATGCAACCGCCGCCGACTCCTTCTCCAAAGCAGACAACAACTCCCGCACCGCGCCGTCGAGCGCAGTGGCAGAGAAGTCAGTCAGTTTGGGGACGGTGTACACAGCAGTTCTCAGTTCTCGGTTCCCAGTACTCAGTGAGCCGGGCTCCGAAGCATCCGACGGGCATGGCATTCGACCGTGCCCGGGAAAAGCTAAATGCTAACTGCTAAAGGCTGGTCCTACGCTGCCCGCGCCTTTTTCGCCTGCTCCGCCAGATGTCCGAAGCCCGCCGGATCGTTTACCGCCAGCTCCGCGAGAATCTTGCGGTCCAGTTCCACGCCGGCCATCTTCAGTCCGCTGATGAACTGGTTGTAGTTCAATCCATGCAGGCGGGCGGCGGCGCCGATGCGGACGATCCAGATCGAGCGGTACTGCCGCTTCTTCTGCTTGCGTCCCGAGTAGGCAAACTTCAGAGCCCGGTCGACCGCTTCTTTCGCGGACCGGTAAAGTTTGGATTTAGTTAGGAAATATCCACTGGCGCGGTCAAGAATTCTTTTGCGTTTGGCGCGGCGTTTGGTTCCGCGTTTTACACGAGGCATGACTGTTCTCCTTTTTGTGTTGCGTTTGGGCGGCTGGAGGTAAGGTGACTTCTACCCATTGGGATTTCTGAAGTCTGACCTCTTCACGCGCCGGACCAGCGTCCGAGCTAAAAGCTCAATTCACTAGCCACTAGCCACTGCTTCTAGTACGGGATCATTCGTGCCGCTTTTTTGTAATCGCCGTCACTCACCAAAGTCGCTTTGCCCAGTTGCTTCTTGCGCTTCTTCGCTTTGGATGACAGCATGTGACGCAATCCCGCCTTGTGACGTACGATCTTTCCCGTTCCCGTCTTCTTGAAGCGCTTGGCAGCGCCTTTGTGTGTTTTCAGTTTAGGCATAAAAAATCAGTTCCCAGTTCTCGGTTGTCAGTTCTCAATTAGACCACCCACACGTAAGCAGCGGTCGTCGTTACAGATTTGTTGAGCTAAGAGCTAAAGGCCAATAGCTAACAGCTGCTTTACGCGGTTTGTGCGCCGCCCTGCGGTGGCGGAGGCGCTGGTTTCGGAGGCGCCGGTTTTTCTTTTGCTGCTCCTCCTCCGGCGTCTTTCTTCGGCGCCAGGATCAGATGCAGCGTGTTGCCTTCCTGTCGCGGCCGGAATTCCACCAGTCCCTTGTGTTCAACGTCTTTGATCAAGCGTTCCAGAATCTGGCGACCCAGGCTTTGCCGGGTCATTTCGCGTCCGCGGAAGAAAATGGTCGCTTTGACCTTGTCGCCTTCATCCAGGAAGCGCAGCACATGATTCTTTTTCGTGTCGTAATCGTGATCGTCCACGTTGATACGAAACTTCACTTCTTTTACGGTGATGGTCTTCTGCTTTTTTTTGGCTTCGCGTTCGCGTTTTTCGTTCTGGTACAGGAATTTCCCATAATCCATGATGCGGCAAACCGGAGGTTGCGCGGTCGGGGAAATTTCCACCAGGTCCAGGTTCTTCTCGCGAGCCATCTTGAGCGCGTCGAAGGGGGTCATAATGCCGATTTGTTCACCTTCGTCACCGATCACACGCACCTCGCGTGCCCGGATGCGCTCATTCATGCGGATAAAGCGTTTGTCGATACCGTCCTCCGTCGTCCAAATCTGAGGGAAAAGATGCTTAAAAAGTATAGCATGCGTCGGCGGACTACCTTGGCGGTCGGGTTCACCGGTTACCGGATGCGTTGCAGATACGCGTCCAGCGGAGCATACGCAGCCGCCGGGTCTGGCGTGCCATCCCATTGCTGCTCAAATACGTTCAGGAAGCCCGACTCGCGGTACATCCGATG
>JAYTFO010000354.1:0-7557 GCA_043734305.1 Acidobacteriota bacterium
CGCCGGCGAAGAGAGAGTGGCCGTGCCCGCTCCGAAGTTCAGCGTGAGCTTCCGGAGGAACAATTCGCCGGGATTGTTGTTGTTCCAGGTGACGAACAGTCCGGGCGTGCCATCGGTTGGAGGAGTTGGGCCATCCATGTCCGAGGGAAGATAACTACCATCGTTGTTGGGAGTCATCTTGCAGAGTTGTGCGGCTCCCGGGTTACCTGCCAGCATCTTGGTACGGTCGAAACCGCAGAGGTCCGCGCCCAGGAAACCTCCTGGACCAAAAATGTTGTAGGTAGCCAGGTAGGCGCTGTTGCTGGCCGTGGCCCACGTGCCCAGCTTGGGATAGTCGTTCAGACTCGTGCCAAAAGAGAAAGAGTAGAGGACGTAGGCACCCGTCGGATCGTTGGTCTTCGACACTCCGACGCACTCCAGGAAAGGGGCGCTGCCGGTGTAGCCGATATCACTGATCAGCCAGCGATCAGCCGCGCGGTCGTAGAGTACGATTGGATCGCTGGCGCCATTAGCGCAGTTACCGCCGAGCGGAGCGAAGAAGGTTCCGAAAGTGGTTGGGCCCGACAAAAGGGTACCGGTCTTGCTGTAGACCGCGAGTCGCACGTTCACGGTCTCGACGATGTGATTGGGACCGACTGCCATGTTGGAGTCCGAAGGCGCAAACCCGTTCGCCGGAATCCCGTCGAAATCAGTGCCTGGAGTGGCCGAAACCATGGGTCTGGTTTGGGTTTGCAGCGCGGAGTCCTGTCGCCAGAGCCCCGAAATGCTCTTCGCCCCTTGCGGAAGCGGCCGAGGTTCAGGCATTTCCCGGCTCTCCATCGCCAAAACATCGATCGGCAGCTCTCTAAGCGGGGGCGAAACGGCATAGCCGGTTGGGTACCGCACGGTGGTTTTATTGTTGGCGTTTTGGGCGAATGCCAGCGCGCTGGTCAGCACCAGACAACACGCGGTAATCGTCCCGCTACGGGCGAAAAACTTCTTGAGTTGACTCACAGACTTCCTCCTGGAAGAGAGTTGCAGTTGATGGATTCCCTGTGATCGCAGGGAATTGGGAGAACATGAAGAAAAACACTGCCCAGCATTTTGGTCGTTCTTCCAGCGCCTGTCAACTACTTAGGCTAGTAAATAGGGCCATGGGAAGGCGATTTCGCGCATTGCAGAAATTGGTGCTTAGTCTTTGAGGGGCACCATGGCGAGATCGCCACGGCAAAAAGTCGCAACTCGCAGAAGGCCGCCTGCCGCCTGCGGCATCGTCATGACCGGTCCGTAGCAATACACTGCGTGTCCATTCGCGGCCATATGCCACCGGCCTCCCTTGCGTGCTTCCTGCTTGAGGGAGGTGGGGGAGGGCCGGGGTGGGGGCGCCAACCGGGGAACAGAAAGAGACAAGAGTAAGGCAAGGGTCAGGGCCTGCATAGGGGCGGTCTCTCCAGCACGGCCCTACCACAGGCCGTATTTCATAGAACCAAAACACAGAACCGTAACTTAGATGACCCGCGTGGATCGCCGAACATCCAGCAAGTCCGCCGCCGGCCGTTCCGGAGCTTCTTTCTTGATGCGGGCCGATTTTCCGGGTCGCTTCGTATCTTTGCCGGGGACTTTGGGCGCAGCGTCTGGAGCCATCGGAGCGCTCTCAGTGGCCGCGTCTTTTTGTTCCGTTTGCGTCGCTGCCTTGTCGTGCGACTGCACCTTTACCTCGTGAGCAAGCCGGTCTTTCAGGGTCGCCAGCTGCGTGCTGTCCTTGAGCATCTCCCGGAGCAGGCTGCGTTGCGCCTCGATCGTGCGTCCCTGCTCTACCACCAGCAGGGTCAGAATCCCGTACGAAACCAGGAACAGGACAATCAGCAACGGAAGCAGCGCGCCTCGCGTCTTCGGCTGTGGTGCTGCACTCTGCGCGGTATAGATAACTGTCAAGGTGCCCCCAGGCTGCCCGGTACGCTGGGCTGACCTACTAAGTGCACCTGTTAATCCATCTGACGCGTGAAAGATAAGTACTAGCGGGAGAATAAGTTGGCCGAGGCTACTAGCCCGTGCGCTTCGGCTCGCATGCAAGCCTCTGCACATTATGAGTAACGCAATCAGCGTTACCGGGGTAAGGTTGCATTCCCGCCGGACCTCGGCATCCCCTTCACTTGCCGCTCTGGGCAAGGAGTCTGGGGGGCGGCAGCATTCCGGCGGGAAAATCGCCGCCAAGCCGAATCTCAGTTAAGGGAGTTTTGGTTGCCCCAGGAGAGCCTGCCGCGGCGGGGAGACGATCTGAAGTGCTGCCAACCCCTCCGTATACGCCCCTCCCCACCTCGAAAACTTGAGTAACCTTGGGCGATTCTCGCCTTTTCGTTATCGTTGTACTGAGGTCTGTGTCTTTTCAGGTAACCTACCCTCGCTGCGGCCTGAAGAAGGCCGAGAGCGAACTGGATCGACTGGCGGAGAGGAACCGAGTTGGAACCGAGAAAGCTGAAGTCCTGGTGTGCCGCAGTGGTGTCCTTGTCGCTGCTTCAGGCGGCCGTGGCACTCCTCGTCCCCAAAGGACCTGCTCTCACGGCAACCTCCGAAACCATCGACGTCGCGCTCCACATCGTGGCGACCTTGGCCTTCATCTTCAACGCTCGTGCCTCGAGCGGAAAAGTGAAGCTCTTCTGGCATCTTCAGGCTGCCTGCTGGGGAATTCTCACGGTCACCAGTTCGCTGTGGATGTTCTACGGCGTGGACCTGCACCAAGAAGTGCCCAAGATTTTCGTGGGCGACATTTTCCTGTTTCTGGCGGGCGTTCCGATGCTCGCGGGACTGCTGTTGCGCCCCGACCGCCGGTCTTCCCATAAAACCACACTCATCAATCTCGATCTCCCCCTCCTGGTTCTTTGGTGGCTCTTCCTGTACCTCTTCTTCGTGACACCGTGGCAGTACGTCATTCCGGACGAAGCCCGGTACGGGCCGAGCTACAACTTTCTCCTGCTGGCCCAGGACATGGTTACGATTGCGTTGCTCACCCTGCTCTGGCGTGACAGTTTCGGTAAATGGAAGCGCCTTTATTTGTGTTTACTGGGCGCACAGGTTCTGAGCGCGAGCGCCGCTTACCTTGCCAACCGGGCCATCGACCTTAATGTTTACTATCCAGGCAGTTGGTACGACGCTCTGATTGACGTCGCCATCGCGGGGTTTGCGATATCCGCCCTGGTGGGCAGAGACTTGATTCCTGAACCAGATTCCGAGGAACATCGTGACCAAAAGGCGGGACGCTGGATGACGCGCATTGCCATGATCGCCGTCCTCTCGATTCCCGCGCTCGCCGCCGGGAGCCTGATCCGAGGAGACGCCCCGCCTGCGGTTACGAAGTTCCGCGTGCTGGTGGCACTCGGCACAATCGCCGGCATGGGCTGTTTGATCTTCTTGCGGCAGTATGTACTGGGCGAGGAACTCGCAAAAACCAATCACATCCTGCATGAAGCTTCTCTCACCGATCCCCTTACCGGATGCCGTAACCGCCGTTTCTTTAACTCGACCATCGAGGCCGATATCAGCCACGTGCTCCGGTGTTTCGCCGATGGCCGCGACGAATCCCGCCGCGACCTGATCTTCTATTTCATCGACGCCGATCATTTCAAGGACGTGAACGACCGCTACGGTCACCACGCCGGCGACAAGGTACTGGAGGAGATGGCACTTCGCATCAGTTCGGCCATTCGTCTTTCCGATATTCTCGTGCGCTGGGGAGGCGAGGAGTTTCTCGTGATTTCGCGGTATACCGACCGCGCCGAGGCGGACATGCTCGCCAGCCGGCTCCTGTCCGCGATCAACGGACGCCCTTTCGTGGCCGGAGGCAACGGCAATCTTGTTCCTCTAACCTGCTCGGTAGGCTGGGCGGCATTCCCCTGGCTTGCCAGTAAACCCGACGCGTTTTCCCACACCGAAGTGCTCGCTCTCGCCGACCGCGCCCTTTACGAAGCCAAGCAAGCCGGCCGCAACTGCGCCGTCGGGATGCGTGCCAGTGGCAAGACGATGACACCGGCCAGCCCCGTTGTTGTGTAACGCTCCGTCCTTGAAGAACTAGAAGCCATCCCATAAATGCTTTTCGGGAGGGCGCGGCTTCACAGGCTGCTGGAAAAGTCGATGTTGCGCTTGCTTTTGGGTGGCGCAGCGGTTCACCGCTGCGATAAGGGCTTCAATCTGGGGCCCGGCTTTAGCCGCGGAGGTCGTACTCTTCGTTTGGGAACGACTTTTTCCCGCAGCTTTTTCAGTCGTGCCGCCAGAAGTCCGAAAATGCGCGGGCTTTAGCCCCTGAGGGACGCCGCGTTTTACGTTCTTGGTTCTTCTTCAGTCGAACCGAAGCCTCATCGAGCCACATCGCCACAGCAAGCTTCTTCGCCTTGCCACTTTTCCCACCTTCGCGCATCCTATGTGAGGAGAGAAATATGTCTGAGAAACTGACCGACAAAGTCGCCAAGACCGAAGCCGAATGGCGCGAGCAGCTATCCCCTGAGCAGTACCACGTCGCGCGCGAGTGCGGCACCGAGCCTGCCTTCACGGGCAAGTACTGGAATAATCACGAGAGTGGGATGTATCACTGCGTGGGCTGCGGCACGCCGCTGTTCGATTCCGAAACCAAGTTCGAGTCCGGCACCGGATGGCCCAGCTTCCATACCCCAGCCGATCCGCAAAACGTCAGCGAGCACACCGACCGTACCTACGGCATGACTCGTACCGAAGCCCGTTGCGCCCACTGCGACGCCCATTTGGGACACGTCTTTCCCGACGGCCCCAAGCCGAGCGGCGTCCGCTATTGCATGAACTCAGCGTCGTTGGATTTCAAGCCGAAGCAGTAGCCAGTTGCCGGTTGCCAGTAACCCCCGCAACCCTCGCGGATACGATCTCCACTGCCAAGATGTGTAGTTAGGGAGAAGCTCAAATTCGAGAAAGGTTAGAAGAGCTGCCAGCAGCCCGATGCCAAGAAAGTCCTTAACTGACTACTGGCATCTGGCTACTGGCAACTGATTTCCTGGCAACTGACTACTAATTTCCAGCGGTTGCGACCATCGCCTTGGTTGCTTCCGGTTTTTGTTCCTGCTTGGCCTGGTTCTGCGGTTGGGCTTTCTTTTCCGGCACGCGTACTTCGACTCCGCCCGTCAGCATCGCGCCTTCTTCCACGCTGATGCGATGCGTAATCACATCGCCCGTGAGCGAACCTTCGCTGCGGATGTCCAGACGATCGGTGCACTGCACGTTGCCCTGCACTTTACCCATGATGACTAACTCTTTAGCGTTAACGCTTGCCGCCACGTGTCCGTTGCGGCCGATGGTGATGCGGTTATCGGGAAAGCTGAGCGTGCCTTCCACGCGACCATCAATGAAGAGTGCTTCGGCGCCGCTCACTTCGCCCTTGATGACGAGCGTGCGGCCGATCGTGGCCTGTTCCATGGTCGGCGCTGCCGTCTTCACTGGGACGTAACTGTTGGTGGGGGTCGTTGGAGAATACTTTGGTTCCGGAGACTGCAGCATGGTTGAACCTCTTTAGATTTCCGCGACTGAGTGGGAGTGGACCCATTCCGCGGTCGATGCGGCGTGCCGCATTTGCAGAATCGCACGAAAGGATTATGTACAACAGGTTACCGAAGGTGATGTACTGCCAGAGTTGGAGGTTGAGAAGTCAGATTGCGAACTGCTCTCTGCTCAACCATCGCAGCCCGCTAGTTTCTTCCAACTGGTTTCATACTCCACGGCGACAAGCGCGGATAGGCAAATCGTTTATCCTCTGTTTAACCACGACCTGCTATATGAGATGCATCAGGGCTCGTCTTCGAGGGGGCACCACTGCGGATCTTATTGGTTGAGGACGAGCTCAGTGCGGCGCGAATGCTGGCCAAGGGCCTGCGCGAGCAAGCCTACGCGGTGGACTTGTCGCCCGATGGCGCGGATGCTCTCTATCGTGCCAGCATCAATGATTACGATCTCGTCATTCTCGACGTGATGCTGCCGCGAAAAAACGGCTTTGAAGTGTGCCGCGAACTGCGCTCCACCGGATCCGCCGTGCCGGTACTGATGCTTACGGCGCGCGATTCGGTAACCGACCGTGTTTCAGGTTTGGACATCGGCGCCGATGATTATCTGACCAAGCCTTTCGATTTCCACGAACTGCTGGCGCGGGCGCGAGCGCTCCTGCGAAGGGGTCCCGTCCTGTGCCAGGAAACCATCCAGGTCGCTGACCTCACGATTGACACGAAGGGGCGGCGTGCCAGTCGCGCTTGCCGTGCCATCGAACTCACAGCCAAGGAGTACTCCCTCCTCAATTACCTGGCGAGACATGCCGATCGCGTGGTCGGGCGCGCTGAAATCGCCGAACACGTCTGGGACGAAAACTTCGATCCTTTCTCCAACTTGATCGAGGTTTATATCCAGCGCCTTCGCCGTAAGATCGATGACGGCCAGCCGCGCAAACTGCTCCGCACATTGCGTGGCGAAGGCTACATGCTCACCGCAAGGGAAGAGGACCCACGTGTTTAGCTCGGTTCGCGCCCGGCTGACTTTGTGGTATCTGGGCGTGCTCGGCATTGTGTTGATCGCGTTCAGCGTTGGCGTTTACTTGTTGTTGGCACGCACTCTCTACGAGCGGCTGGACACGAGGCTTGGTTCCACTCTGGAAGCGGCTGCCGATGCCCTCAAACCTGCGGTCGGGCAAGCGGCCAACATTCCGGCGATCACCCGAGCATTGGAGGATTTGCGCTTCCCGAATCAGACGATCGCAGTCCTTGATGCTGGCGGGCGTGTCATCGCTCAAAGGGCAGCTCCTGACGGACCTCCCCTGCGCCTGCCACCGTTGCCTTCTGGTATTTCTGAGAGTCCGCGGTTCTATGAATTGCCCGAAACTCAGCCCGACGCCGACGACAGTTGCCGCGGCGTGATCCGGAGGGTTACGGAAGCTTCGGGTTCTACAACGTACGCCGTGGTCGTCATGCAGTCCCTGGAACCTGTCGGCGAGCAGTTGGACTCGCTGCTCGACGCTCTGTACATTGTGGTGCCGCTCAGTCTCCTGTTGGCGGGCTTGGGCGGATGGTTTCTGGCGCGCCGCAGCCTGGCGCCAGTAGCCGCGATGTCGGAGCGCGCCCAACGCATCAGCGTCGAGAACCTGGATCAACGGCTACCGATCGCCAATCCACGGGACGAGCTTGGCCGTCTGGCTGCCACGTTTAACGAACTGCTGGCGCGCCTCAGTAATTCCTTCGCCCAACAGCGGCAGTTCATGGCAGACGCTTCTCATGAGTTGCGCTCGCCGCTCTCCGCCATACGAACCACCTCTGCCGTCATGCTCGAACGGGACGACCGCGGGAACAGCGAGTATCGGGAAGCTCTCACGATCGTCGAGCAACAGGCGCGCCGCCTGTCGCGCATCGTCGAGGACATGTTTGTGCTCGCTCGGGCCGACGCTGGGCCGCCGGCCTTGCGGAATAGTGATTTCTATCTCGATGAACTCCTGGCAGAAACCGCGCGTGCAGCCGCTATGCTTGCCTCGCAAAAGCGTCTTCAACTTGAGGTGGCGCCGCTTCCAGAAGCACCCTCTCGCGGGGA
>JAYTFO010000355.1:0-9187 GCA_043734305.1 Acidobacteriota bacterium
GGATTGCACAATGTCGCAACCCAGCCGCGCCGCCAGGTCCGTCGTTAAGTGTGTATTCCGGCCCTGACACTTCAAAGGTTTTTTGCCGCTCGATTCTCAACGAGCGTTACTGATTTCAGAAATCACCATCGCGCCTTTGATATTTCGAACTTCAAAGCGGACCTGGTCACCAACATGCAGGCCCGTTAACTGCCGAGGATCCGCCAGGCGGAAGATCATGGTCATGTCGGGCATGCCCAGACCTTCGATCGGTCCATGTTTGATCATCACCGCAGCCCGCTCAATGTCGATCTTCTCGATCCGCCCTATGGAGTGACCAACCTGCAGCCTCTGATCGGTGCTCAGGGTCTTCCCGCGTGCATTCTCGACTGCATAGCCAACAGGAAAAACGATCGCACCAGCCAACCCTATTGCTAACGACGCCACAAAAGCATGGGCCGGGACGCCCTTCGCTCTTCTCGTGAACGCTTCAGGTATAAGCATAGCCTTGCTCCTCACACGGACCAGACAATGTTTTTGGCGGCGAAATTGGGAGTCCGAATTGCGGCCTACGTACACGCACCCAATTCGACCGCTCAGACGCAATATTTTAGTTAGGTCCATCCGCAGTGACTGGCTTGCTGCGCAGGAAAGCCCTCAGATCTTCGAGAACTTGAGCGCGAGAGAGGGCCAATCCCGAGCTGGCACCCATTGCGCGTAAGTTCGTGTCCGCCGTGTGCTGGAACGTTTTGGCTGCCGTCGGGCCGCTGTAGGTCGCTTCACCTCGCTCGGAAACATAGCCGCTGTTGGAGCCTGCAACGACGAACGCTCCTCGCGGTTCCTGCTTGATCACGTCGCCAGGCATTGGGCCGCTGTACGCTGCCTCACCTCGGTCAGAGACGTAACTGCTTGAGGTTGCGAAGGCGGGTGCGGCAAAAGCGCCCAGAACGGCAACGGCGAAGATGGCTTTGCGAATCGACATAATAATTTCCTTTATATGAATAACAGACACTGCGATTTTTACAGCAATGCCGAAAGCTTTTCGGCATGAGTGAAGTATGGAATCTGGAAGCCAACGCTAACGTGACGTGAGAATTACGGATTTGTCAGTCCTGCCTGCACAGTCAACTGGCGCAACGGTCAGATGTTCAACGCACGGCTGCATTTGACGGCAGACGTTGCTGAACATTGTCAGCGCCACTCCGCTTTGATTTGACGATGGCATTTGTGGCCTTATCCACCTTCACCATGCCCAGCTTCGGATGGAGCCAGTAGTAGAAAGTTGGGCTTGCGCTCTCTTGGGAGGCCGGCGTCGCCGTAGCCGCGAATGAAGCGCCGACAACCAGGGTTGCGCCGAAAACCAAGGCAGAAAATTTGTTCATCATGACCTCCTAAAAAGTTTAGGCCATCTGGCGAGGCACCAATGTCCCACCATCAGCCGGTGAACGCATTGATTCTCGAACACATGGGGGGTCAAGAGCGTGACTCGCACCTTACGAATTTGTCAGTCAGATCGGGATGAAAACGGCGTCTAATTCGTTCTATGAAAATTCTTCTCATCGAAGATGAGGTTCGCGCGGCGACTTACATGCAGCAAGGGCTGACTGAGAGCGGCTTCACGGTTGAAGTGGCTCACTCTGGTGTCGGTGGCCTGCACGCGGCTTCTAGCGGCGATCACGATCTAGTCATCCTTGACGTCATGCTTCCGGGAATCGATGGTTTCGCCGTTCTGTCCGCGCTGCGAGCTAGCAAGCAGATCCCGGTGTTGATGGTGACTGCGCGCGCCCAGATTGCGGACAAAATTAAGGGCTTTCAGCTTGGCGCTGATGACTACCTGGTCAAGCCGTTTGAGTTCCCGGAGTTATTGGCCCGCGTCCGCTCCCTGCTGAAACGCGGCCAGCAAAGCTCAGCACCCGAAATCGTTCGGGTTGGCGATCTTGAGCTTGATCATGTGAAGCACCGGGCAGTGCGCGCAGGTCAGCGCATCGACCTGTCGGCCAAGGAGTTTGCGCTGCTTGCCCTGCTGGTCCAGAAAAGCGGCCAGGTGTTGTCAAAAACACAGATCGCCTCTTTGGTGTGGGATGTCAATTTCGACTCGGATACCAACGTGGTGGAGGTCGCCGTTAAGCGCCTTCGGGCCAAGATTGACGAGCCGTTTCTCCAAAAGCTGCTGCATACGGTTCGCGGAGTCGGGTACGTCCTTGAGGTGCGTCCGTGAAACGGACCAGCCTGAAGTTTCGCCTCGCGCTTCTTGTCGTCATCCTAGGTTTGTTTCAAGCAGCCGCTGTGCTCGGCTTCTCCTACGTCACGCTCGAGAGGCAACTTGGCGCCCAAAAGCGAGCGGTGTTGCGCGACAAGGCCCAACAGGCGCGTCTTCTGATCGACGAGATGCAGGATGGGGCGGCTGTCAAAGCGAATGCGTACAGGCTTGTCGAATTCGTGAGCGGCGACGCAGAATTTCACATGGGGGTGGCAGGGTCTGAATCGGGGGAAACGTACGTTGCATTCAGTCTTGAGGCGGCAGAGTCGCTCAGGCGCCTCAAGACTGATACCTGGCAGACCAACGCATTTCTCGTGTGGCGCTCCCTTGAAAAAGACGCGCCGATGCTGTCGTTCTCCACGGCCAGTCAAACAAAAAACGCGCAGCCGTATGAAGTTGTTCTGACCCTAAATCGCTCTGAGGACATGCGATTTCTGAGCGGCCTGCTCGCCACAGCCGGAACCGCTGCCCCGTTTGGATTGGCGCTGGTGTTCGCGTCCGCGATGGTCATTATTGCCCTAGGTTTAAAACCTCTACGCCAGTTTCAGCATGCCGTTGCTGGTATTTCCACCAAAGCCTTGAGGTCGCGCCTGGCAACAGACGGTTTGGCTAGCGAGCTGCAAGCATTGGCGCAGGAGTTCAATGCCATGCTCGACAGACTCGATGACGGCGTGACGCGACTGTCGCAGTTCTCTGGCGATTTGGCTCATGAAATGCGGACCCCTTTGGCAACCCTTTTGGGCAGGACCCAGGTGGCGCTCTCGCAACCAAGAGGAACCGAACAACTAGTAAACGTGCTTGAAGAAAATGTCGAGGAAGTACGGCGCCTGACGCGACTTGTCTCGGACATGTTGTTTTTGGCTCAGGCGGACGATGCGCATAACGTCCTCGATCTGCAGTGTGTTGATCTCCGCGAAGAGGCCACTAGAGCCATCGAGTTTCTCGAATTGGTCGCACAGGAGCGGGGAGTCTCCATCTCAATCGATGGCAACGCCCATGTAATGGCGGACAGGGGCTTGGTGCATCGCGCGATCACAAACTTGATTTCTAATGCTGTTCGTTATTGCACGCTTGGCACAGATGTGACGGTTCACGTGCGAGACGCCGCTCGTGGCGCGAATCTCGAAGTGGTTAACCGGGGCGCACCGATTGGGCTTGAACATCAAGAGAAGATTTTCGATCGCTTCTACAGGATTGATAGTTCTCGCGCCAGGGATGCGGGCGGCACCGGGCTGGGTCTGGCAATCGTTCGCGCAGTTATGGCTTTGCATCGGGGGTCTGCGCAGGCCAGTACAACCTGTGCGGGAGAAATTCGGTTCTCTTTGTTTTTTCCACATCTACAGTAAAACGGCGCGGTGGGACCCGGCATGGGTACACAGAATGAGCACACCCACGAATGTCAGGAGGACTAAGGCCGAAGGCTGCTAACGGTTGAACATCGGTCGGACAAGCAAACCTGCAGCCGGGATGCCGTGGCCCCCGACCCGACTGCCCCCATGGAAGGCGGCGCCGCCTTGCGTCTAGTGACGCGCAGCCGGCGCTTGCGCTCCCGATAGTTCTTCCAGTATCGGTCACTCGGGACGCTCGTCGCCCTTGCAAAAATGAATCAGGTGCTGGAGTGTCTTCTTCATGGCGCACAGCTGCGTCATTTGCCGGTCCAGCTCGTTGACGTGCTTGCTTGCAATCTGGCGCACGTCCGAGCTCGAACGACGCCGGTTATGCCACAGTTTGAGCAGCCCGTCGATCTCAGCCATGCTGAAGCCCAGATCCCTGGCCCGTCCGGTTAAGCGCAAGGTATGGACTTCCTTGTACGTGTACTGCCGATAGCCGCCGTCTGTTCGTCCCACATGGGGCAGCAGGCCCATCGTTTCGTAGTGACGCACCAACTTAGCCGACACATTTGACTGGCGCGCCGCCTCGCCAATATTGAACGGGCCCGCCGCTGCGGCATTCATTGTTGCTTTCCTTTCCAGCGACGAAGCATCAGCGCGTTGGTCACGACGCTGACGCTGCTGAACGCCATCGCGGCCCCAGCGACAACCCGTCTCAGCATTCCGAAGGCGGCAAGCGGCACGCCGACGACGTTGTAGACAAACGCCCAGAACAGGTTCTGCCGTATCTTGCGGTAGGTGCGGCGCGAGATGTCAATCGCATCGGCCACCAGCGCCGGCTCTCCCCGCATCAGCGTCACGCCGGCCGCATGCATCGCCACGTCGGTCCGGTCGCCATCGCGATGCCGACGTCGGCGGCGGCCAGTGCCGGCGCGTCGTTGATGCCGTCGCCGACCATGGCGACCACCGCCCCACCCTGCTTTAACTCGCCGACGATCCGGGCCTTGTCTTCAGGCAGGACCTCGGCGCGGACATCGGTGATTCCCAGCGCCTGCGCCACCGCGTTCGCGCTGCCGCGATTGTCCCCGGTAACCAACACAGACCTGACCCCTTGGGCAGCCAGCCGCGCCACCGCCAGGCCGGCGTTTGGTTTGACCGCATCGCCGAAGGCCAGCAGGCCAAGCAGGGTTGGCGTCTGCGTGACATCGCACAGCCAGGAGACCGTCCTGCCCTGCTGTTCGAGCTGGCCTGCGCGCAGTGCGAGCAGATCAAGCGCCACCTGCAGCTCCCGCATGTAACGGCTGCTGCCCAGGCGCAGATCCCGTCCAGCGACCTGCGCGGCCATCGCCTTTCCTGGCACGGCCCGCACGCCTGAGGCGTTTGCCGGAGCGATGCCCTCCGCGACTGCCGCCTCCAGCACCGCGCGCGCTAATGGATGTTCACTGCCGCCGTGGGCCGTACCAGTCCCTGCTGGTGCTTGCGCCCTACGCCATTGCACAGCATCCTCCCCATTGACTCAATCGGCACATTCACTTCACCGGCCCGGGCCTTTAGTCCTTTTCATAAACAAGTACAAAGTCCTTTACGCCTTCTGGTGCAGCCCTGCTGCGAAACCTGACCTTCCCATGACATTCACCCGCCGCTGCCGCGTCCTCACCATGCTGGTGTCGGTGTGGGCCCGCGGATTTTCAATGTTGGTTGCTTGCGTTCCCGCCGATTCTTGGCTGTTCTCAAGTCGTTGATTCGTCAGGGCGAATCGCCCGCTTCATGCCTCGCACTGTTCCCGCGCCTTCCCGCGTTTTGTGTAGTTTTCTGCGCTGGATTACACGGGAACTACACCAGCTCGCACGGTTTTGCCGGCGGCATGATCAACGGCGAAAAGACTCGTCTACTGATGCTTTGGCTGCGCCCCCCGACCCGGAGGTTGCGCAAGCATCCGACCTGTTCGCCGGAAGTGCCGAGCCCTGCGAGACCGCTGAAACGTGAGTTCTTTGCGGGCCGCAGGCAGAACGCGCACAAGCCTTGGGGACCCGTCAACTTCGAGCGCTGCGATTCCGTCCCTACTACTCGGCAATCAAAAGTTGCCCTTCATCAAATGTCGAGGGTGTCCCGGATACTGCGAGCGGTGGTGCCGAATTGACGTGAGTCCAGCCCGCCTCGCGGGTCATCGTGAGAAATGAAAAGCGTTTGGCCTTCGACCAATCGATTTTGCAAGTACCAGTCGAGCTTCTTTTGCCAGTTTCGCAGGTACTCATCTTGATGGAGCATGCCTAAGTGCTCCCAAAGAATCACTTGGCCAGAGCGCCTCCGAAGCGTGAAATCAGGCAGCCGCATCCCTCCGGTTCTCGAACCGACTAACGGCAGGTCGTACTCGAACGGTATGTCCAAGTAGTAGAGCGCGTCAGCAATAACGATCTCAGACTTGCTCCGAACGCGCACTCCTGAAGCCGTGATGTGACGCAAACCTTCAAGTAGATACCCACTTTTGGTAGGTTGAGCGGGGCTAGCCGCAGAAGTCTCTGGTTGCTCCTCGATTGCCAGGTTGGAAGGGTGGACCCCTGCCGCAGCCAGGCGAAGTGTCACGGTAGCGAATTCACCCATGGTGGACCAATCTGCGGCATTTAAGCCGGCGGAGTCGGTACTTAGAGGGTTTGCGCCGCGATTTAGCAGCAGGTCCACTGCGTCGACGTCGCCAAAGCTCGCTGCCAATATAAGGGCCGTGCGTCCTCGGTCATCCCAGTGCGGTCAGCAACAGGTTGAACGGGTTCAGGTAACAGCGCTACAGGCGCAACCAGCCCGGCAACGGCGGTTCGTGCTGAACTTCGTTGGGCCCGTCTCGCATCAGCCGGCGGGCGGCCTCGGCCGCGTCCAGGCTATCGGCCTTCGACTGAAGCCGCACCAGCGCGGCGGCCGGTTCGTCGCGGGCGACCGCCAACACGTCAAGGCCGAGCGCAGCGATGCCTGCGCCTCCGCCGCTTGGCACTCCAACAGGGGTCGCCACCAGCGCATCAAGCAGGGGCCGGCGCTCAAAATGCTTCTGCGCGCGGCGCCGGCGAATGAAGGTGCCGAATCGTTGGGTGTGACCCGCGTTCATGGGCGTTTCCGCTCACCATTCAGTTACCGTCTGCCGCCTCGACGGGCAAGTTGCTGCACCTGCCTGCCAACGTTGTATTTCACAAAATAGCCGATGTCGATCCTTTCCGGGGTCTGTCATTGGATATTGACGCAAAAACGATGACGCTCAGCATGGCCGCAAAGAAGCACCACACCGAAATAAACCACACGGCATAGAAGTAGTAGACCGTCGCGAAGGACAGCAGCGCCAGGGCGCCGAACAGGCGCACCATCCGGTGAGTCGACAGGATCGGACCGATGCAGGTTGACAGCAGGTACAGGCTCATGACCACAGCAACGAAGAAGTGAGGCGAGACGTATTCGATGTGCTGACGGACAGGTCGCGCGACGACGGTGAATTCCGCTAGGGTGAACAGCAGATACACCCCGACTGCCAAGCCCGCTGCCGCGATGGCCGCCACCGCTGTCCGCCGCCACCCCGGCGGCTCGATCAACAGCACGGCGACGGGAACGAACACAGGCCACAGCACGTGCGAAAAAAACGAATACACATGCGTCATCACGGCGTTGAGCACAGGCGCGTGGTGGTCGAACGTCCACCAGATGACGCCCTCGGTCAATTGCTGGATCGCGAACAGAAGCGGGATCGCCGCAAAAGCAAGCTCCCGCGGCCGACGCGCCGCCCTCAGGGTGAGTGTGCCCACACCAAGCAGGAAGACGCCCGCGGAAAAACTCGCGGTGGCCGAAAAGCACATTCAGCGCAGTCCCACTGGCGCGGTCGCGGGCAGAGCCGGCCGCGTTTCCCAGATGAAGCTGCACTCGTGCCGGCCGTCCGCAATACGGCGGCCAGGGCCACCCCGGTCGAAGATCATTTCGTCCGGCAGGTAGGAATTGAACATCGCATTGTCGATCTGGCAGACGACGGGCGTCAGCTCGGGGGC
Source organism: Acidobacteriota bacterium (assembly GCA_043734305.1). GTDB lineage: Bacteria > Acidobacteriota > Terriglobia > Terriglobales > Acidobacteriaceae > Acidiflorens. Next base: position 7,587 of record JAYTFO010000355.1, read on the forward strand.
GCCTATATGAACCGCGAACTCATGGAACATGCAGCGGGTCACCTTGATTTCAAACCGCTGGCTGGTGCGCTCGACGACTTCCATCGTGTTCCATCGAACCAGCCCGGAGCGGTTGTTCTCCACCTCCAGCTCGGCGAACCGGTCGAAGGTCCGCTCCTTGTGGACCGGATCGAATTGCAGGTTCTGCGCAGCCGTCCCGCCGGTCAACAGCGCGATTCGCATGATCTCGAAGGCCTTTCGCTGGCCGATCTTGTTGCGCAGGTTCAGGTAGACCCAGGCGGGCAACGCGGCGAGGTCGATCAGCGCCGGGGGGAACCGGGGGTCGATCGTGTTCTTGAAACGCGCCAGCGTGAGCTTGCGCAACAGCAAGAATACCCGCGGAAACCGCATCTCCTGGCCCAGCAGATGGAGCAGCAACGGCGTGGTGACCTTCTTCATGTCGAAGGTCGCAGTCATCCGCTCTTGCCTTCGCGCACGTAGCACACCAGTGCCGCCAACCACAAGACTGTGGGCACCAACAACACCCAGCGGAAATCAGATCTCAGCTCGAAATTGGTGACGCTCATCAGTGCAACGCCTGCGGCACCGGCCAACGACATTGCCGCAAAGGTGCCGGGTGACCGGCCCGAAACATATCGGGTCGCCACCAGCACCGTCAGCGCACCGCTGGCGATCATGAAGCCGCCCATGACATTGAAGACCAGATTGAGCCAGCGCTCGAGTCCGGGCGCGGCAGCCCGCAATGCTTCCAGCGTGCTGCCCATGAACCGCGGGTCCTCGGGCAACAATGCCGGGCGAAAAAGAAAGAAATAGACGCCCAGTGCAAGCAGCCACATTCCGCAAGCCGCGAAAACTTTTCCGGAAAGCTGCAGGCGCAGCCTCATTTCGCCTCGTCGACCATCTTGATGGTCGCGTCTTCCACTTCGTGGGCAATTTTCGTGATCCCCGCATCCTGGGACAGCGCGGCCAGCATTTCCACGGGCTTGATGAGGCCGATCCTGGTTTCCTTGTTCTCGGTGTACACGGAGATCCGGCACGGCAAAGCCATGTTCAGGCGCATGTCGGCGGCCAGCACCTTGGCGGCCTGCGCTGGGTTGCAGACTTCGAACACCTTGCACTCTTCCGCGAACGGGACTCCTTTGCCGCGAAGCGTGGCACCCAGGTCGTGAACGTGCAGGACCCCGAAGCCGTGACGGAGCACGGCGGCTTCCAGGTCCATCGCGGCTTGCGCGAATGATTTTTTCGATGGAACGACGTAGTACATGATTGCGCCTAGTCAAGGATTTCAAATCAGTTTTCAGTATCCATGAAGACAGGCGAACGGCGGGCGCAATAAGCAAGCCGCGATTGATCCATGTCAAGCGCTGGCCTGCTTGTCTGTGCCAGATGCGATGGAGCGGCTCAGGGCGCGCGTGTGGCGGGCGATCTGGTCGTCTTCCTGGGAAGCAAGCATCAGGACCTTGCAACGCGACAGCGAAGCGTTGATCGGGTTGTCTGCCGAGAGGTTTCGGACCCCATCCAGGCTGATGCCGATCCAGGACAAGCCGCCGCAGATCGCGGCGCGCACGGTCGGATCGTGTTCGCCAATGCCGCCCGTGAAC
>JAYTFO010000356.1:0-15682 GCA_043734305.1 Acidobacteriota bacterium
TCGCCGACGTCGAAGGAAGAATGCATCCAGTTGGGCAGGCCGCCGGCGTCGACCAGAACAGTGCGGCCTTCGGGCGTCACTAAAAGGATGGAATCGCCCTGGCCAACGTCGATGGAGGTGACTTCGAGAATTCCGGGCCGTACTTGAGGGCGCGGAGGAATCAGCGCGAGCCACGCCGCAACCGCAGCTAATCCCAATAGAGCAGCGAAAACTAACGGGCGGGCGCGGCGCACAACTAACATCGCGAACGCCAGAGACGCGAGCGCGACCACAATCACCACATACGACGGAGTTGCTACGCGCAGATCGGACAGGCGAGAGCCTCCGAGCCAATGCACGGTTCCGGTGATCAGGCTCAGGGCCCAGCCCGAAATCCATACTGCGGGACGCGCCGCTATTGATGATAGATATCCCAAGCCGACTGCGGCTACGGCTGCCGGCATCAGCACCTCGGTGAGCGGGACCACGGCCAGGTTCGCGGGCATTCCCATGGTGGTGGCGCGATGGAAGTAGTAAGCCATGGGAAGAGCCAATCCGGCCTGCATAAGTGCTGAGATGAACAGCAAATCGCAGACGGCGAGCGTGATGCGCGCGAGCGCGCCGGGAAGGATCAGGCTTAGGCGAACTCCGATGAATTTCTTCAGACGCCCGGCGATCAGCCGCAAGTCCAGGCGGAACTGGGCCACTGGCGAGTTAACGTGCAGGTCGTAACTGGCGAAGGGCAGCAGCCGCAGGCCTTGCGAGTAGGGCAGCGTGGTCCGCTCCAACACGGGTATGCCGATGGCTGCGATGATGAGGACCGCCAGAAACGTTAGTTGAAAACTGGCGCCGAAGAGGGCGTGCGGATCGAAGATCAGAACTCCCAGGGCCGCAGCGCCTAGCGCGTTGAGCATGCTTCGTTCGCGATACAGGATGCGCGCTCCCAGATAAATCGCGAGCATCAGCGCGGCGCGCCACACCGGGGGCCCGACGCCGGTGACAAGCGCGTAGGCGAACGACACGACTACCGTGACGACGCTCGCCAGCGCCTGGTCGAGATGAAATTGGCGCAGCGTCCAGAAAATTACGAACGCGAGAATGCTGAGGTTCATCCCGGACACGACGAGGACGTGATAGGTGCCGGAACGCTGGAACTCGGTGCGGCTGGAGTTTTCCAGGAAGGAGTCTTCGCCGAGGACCATGGCGTCCATGAGGGCGGCTTGCTGGGGCGGCCACAGCTGATGAATTTTCGCGACCAGGCTGGCGTGGATGCGGGTGCGCCAGCGCTCCAACCGGCTGCCGGCAAATCCGGGAAGCAGTTCGACATCGCGCGCGCGGGCCGATCCGAGGACAGCGATCCCGTTGTCTTGTAAATAGCTTTCGTAGTCAAATGCGCCGGGATTGCGAAAGTTGCGGGGTGGATGGAGCTTGGCGCGAACGCGCAGGCGCGTGCCGTAGGTCAGTCCGGGCGGCGGGGAATCGGGTGTTGAAGTGGCATCAATTTCACTTGCCGGATCTTCGACTGGTTCGGCGATGGTTAGCCGCACACCGCAGCGGATGGCAGCGGTGATGGGGTCGCTTTCAATATTTTCGGTTTCAATATCAATGGGATGACGAACGGATCGCGGCCCTGCTGCGTGAGCGTACCCTTCGCGGATAACGTGTCCGGTGATGGTGACGACGGTGCTGTCGGCGAACTCGGCGAGGCGCGGGTCGGCTGCTGGGGCGGAGCGAATTTGAATCAGGAGGGCGCCGAGTAGAAACCACGTTCCCAGCGCAAGCGCTTTGGCTGACGCGGGGCTTCGGATGGTCTGGAACGCGTTGGCCGCAGCGGCTAGATGAGTTGATGAAGAGGTCTGCGTTCGGACCTCAGGGGCTAAAGCCCGCGATGAAAAAGGTGCATGGATCGCAGCGGTGAACCGCTGCGCCACCCAAAAGCGGAGTTGTTCAGCAAGCTGTAGAGCCCAGATAGATTTTTTTTCTGGCGGCACGGCTGAACAGCCTGCGGAGAAAGTTGTTTTCGAACCCGCAGTGCTACCGAAGCGGCTAAGGAGTGTACGTGAGAACATCGGTCGTCCCTCCGGGACTTGACTCACTTTTCCACTCCACCCAGCGCTGAAGCGCTGGGCTAAGTTCGATCGCCCCTCCGGGGCGTGCCGCGTGACGGTTTTAGTCCGCCGAAGTAAACCAACGACAGCGCGGCGCAAGAACCATACTGCTGCCAGCGCAAAGGCCAACACGGCGACGATCCACCAGGTTGGCGGACGCCATGCGCGTGCGCCGACCCATAGGCCTGCGGAAAAAAATAGCGCTGCCCAGAGAAGCGGCTGGCGTCCGGGCTTGGGATTGCGCGTCATGCGTGCGAAGAGTGCATGGGGAGAATGCCTTGCGCCGGCATCGGGAGCGTCCGCGGACTAGGGGTCCTTCGACTTCAATGTCCGCGCGCTTCGCACGCGAACATGTTGCGCTCAGGATGACAGTTTATAAATGGCGCTTTGGTAAATGCTCGCTCAGAAAATATTGACTTCATGCGAACGTGAAAGCGGTCAGCGCGTCAGCAGCATCACCGATTCGATGTGGAACGTCTGGGGGAAGAGATCGAATAAGTGTGCCTCTTCAATGCGATAGCCGGCCGCCAGCAGGGGGGCAAGATCACGTGCCAGCGTGGACGGATCGCACGATACGTACCGGACGCGCGGCGCCCCAAGCTCCACCAGCAGCCGGGTCACGGCTTTCCCCACTCCGGCACGAGGAGGATCCAGCACGACCAGATCAGGACGCTTTCGCGCCGGTCGCTGGAAGTCCTCGATCCGCGCTCGGACCGCCTTCACATTCGCTGGGCTATTGTGGACCAGGTCGGGATAGGAAGTCTGTGACGCCTCTACACTCAATATGTGATGAAACTTTCGGGACAGGGCGACCGAGAACAGGCCCACACCGGCATACAGGTCGAGCGCAAGATCGCCGTCGGCGTTGCCGGTCACGGTTGAAACCAGTTCGTTCACGAGGTGGCGGTTCACCTGGAAAAACGATCCTGCGCTGACGCGATACTCCGCATCCTGCACTCGATAAAGAACTTCCGCAGCGCCAGACTGGGCCAGCGGCTTCGAGTCCGCGGGCTCTTCTTCCTCCGACCGGCGGCGCGACGGGAAGAAAGTGATGCCGGCGATCGATGGCACTTCGCGGCGGACGGTCTCAGCCCAACGGCGCAAGGTTGCCGGATCGGCATCCCGTGCGCAGAAAGCCCAGGCCAGCAGGTGCTCGTCTTCGGCATCGGCGAACAGCTCCATTTCTTCCACGCCCGCCGGACACTCACATCCCTGCAACTCGAGCAGGCGGGCGATGGCGCGGTTGATGAGCGGTGAGCTGATCGGGCACTCGCCTACTGGGAGAAATTCATGCGAGCCGAAGCGGAAGTATCCCAACGCAAACTCCTGCACTGTATGCACGTGGAGCCGGGTGCGGTTGCGATAGTTCCAGGGGGGCGAAGCATGTAGTTGGAGTTCGGAAGTCAGTTTGATCTTCGCAATCCGCTGCAACGTTTCGCGCAGAATCCCGGCCTTGTAGTGGAGTTGGCGTTCGTAGGAAATGTGCTGATACTGGCATCCGCCACAACTTTGAAAGTGCGGGCAGGGAGCGGCCGCTCGTTCTTGCGACGGTTCGAGCAACTTCGAAACCGATCCCAGAGCGAAGCCTGCCTTCCCGGGAGCGATTTCCGTTTCTACGCGCTCTCCGGGCAACACAAAAGGGACGAAGACAGCCATGCTGCGGCCGTCGGCATCGGGGGCAGTTCGGGCTAAACCGTCTCCGCCGTAAATTAGTTTTTCGATGGTCAGAAGCAATGAGGACCTCGGTTTCGATTTGAAAAGGGCGCGGTGGGCACAGGCTGCGGAAAAACTCATTTCGCATCGGCCCATCGCCCTCAGCGGCTTGAAGCCGCGATGAAAACAGGTTGTGACCGCAGCGGTGAACCGCTGCGCCACCCAAAATCAAGTGCAGCGCCAAGTTTATGCCAAGTTTCTCCGCAGCTTGTTGCAGCCGCGCCGAAAAGCGATTTCTTTGAAAAGGGGGCAGTCCCGCTCGGATGAGGCGGGCTCGTTCAGCGAGATCCTAACTGCAGCCTTTACCAGGCACTCAGGTCCTTCGGCAAGCGCACGGCGCGATGCTGCGGCGCTCCCACCGTCTTTCAGTGCTCCCCGCGCAAGGGCTTAAGCAGGGGAGGTCCCAACAACTCCATCCCGTATTTGGCCATCACATCTTTCATTTTTTGCATGGCAGCGTCCGAGGACACTTTCGCCATCTCATTCCCCATCTCTTCAAAAAACTTCTCAAATCCGCCTGGCTGACACACCAGGATCAGCTTCGCCTCAGCGTTCGAGGTGTTCGCCCAGGTGTGGGGAACGTCGCGCGGCAACCAGATGCTAGCGCCCGTCGGCAGAGTGTGGGATTCGCCGCCAGCTTTGAATAGAAACTCCCCCGAGAGCACGTAGTACCACTCGTCTTCACGGTGATGGACGTGGAGATAGGGACCGGTCTGAGGCAAGGCGCTCAGCTCAAACGCGGATAGAGTTCCTCCACTATCTTTAGCGGTCAGCTTGCAGGGGCTCAGCCACGATTGTTGCTTGCTGGAGAATGCGAATCGGCTCTCGCCCGGCTTGGCGACGGATACCTTTCCGGTTGCAGCCGTTTGTGCTGGCAGCAGCGAGCTGACAGATGCGATTCCAAACATGCAGAGGAGAGTACGGCGGTCAATATTCGGCATGGCCGGAACTATACAGGGGGAAATTACAGTGGGCAATTGGATGGTTGGGGCCAAGAGGGAAACGGATGATGCGGCAATACCCCCGTAGTCTGACCGCTACTTCTCCCGCTAGCGCGCCGGCACTCCCGCGGCACGCTGCTCGATGGGCACAAACGCACGCGTGTCGTGGCCGATCCAGACTTGCCGCGGGCGGGCGATTTTCTGCTCGGGGTCGGTGAGCATTTCCTGCCATTGCGCCAGCCACCCGGCGGCTCGGGGGATGGCGAAGAGCACGGTGAACATTTCCGGCTTGAAGCCCATGGCCTGATACATGATGCCGGAGTAGAAATCGACGTTGGGATACAGCTTGCGGCTTACAAAGTAGTCGTCTTCGAGGGCGATGCGTTCCAGTTCGAGGGCGATCTCGATCTTGGTACTGCGGCCGGTCACTTCGAAGACGTTGTCGGCGGCCCACTTGATAATTTTTGCGCGGGGATCGTAGTTCTTGTAGACGCGATGGCCGAAACCCATCAGCTTGCCTTTGCCTTCCTTGATCTTCTTGATGTAGGCCGGGACGTTTTCTTTGGATCCGATCTCGTCGAGCATGCGCAGGACTTCTTCGTTGGCCCCGCCATGCAGCGGCCCGGAAAGCGCGGCGGCGGCGGCAGAGGTCGCGAGATACGGATCGGTGTGCGAGCTGCCCACGGCGCGCATCGCGTTGGTACTGCAATTTTGCTCGTGGTCGGCGTGCAGAATGAAAAGAATGTCGAGTGCTCGCGCGATTACGGGGTTCGCGACATACTTTGGCTCGACCATCTTCCACAACATGTTCATGAAATTTTCGGTGTAGGTGAGATCGTTGTCGGGATAGACATAGGGAAATCCCACCATGTGGCGGTAGGACATGGCGGCGATCGAAGGGAGCTTGCCGATCAGGCGCTTGACTTGGAGCAGGCGCGTGGGGCCGTCCTGAATATTTTTGGAATCGGGATAGACGTTGGACATGGCGGCTACGGTGCTGACCAGCATCACCATGGGATGGGCGTTGTATCGGAAACCTTCCATGAATTTCTTGGTGGTCTCATGCAGCATGGTGTGATGGGTGATGTCGAAAACCCATTCCTTAAGTTGGGCCGCGGTAGGCAGTTCGCCAAAGAGGACCAGGTAGGCGACTTCGAGGTACGTGCAATGCTCGGCAAGAACTTCAATGGGATAGCCGCGGTAGCGCAGGATGCCTTTGTCGCCGTCGATGTAGGTGATCGCACTGCGGCAGGACGCGGTATTCATGAAGGCGGGATCGTAGGTCATCAGGCCGAAATCTTCGGGGCCAGTTTTGATCTTGCGCAAATCCATGGCGCGGATGGTTCCATTTTCGACAGGCAGAGTGTAGCTCTCGCCGGTGCGGTTATCGGTGATGGTCAAAGTGTCTTGCGGCATCGGAGCCTCCAAGAAGTAATCGCCGGCGCAGTGCCTTGGATGACGTTAGCGACTGCCCACCTGAAGCGCGGTGAGCCCAGTCACAAGGCTGTGTTCATTCTACCGCCGACGGTGACGACGTGGAGAATCCGTTAGGCATGGGCCCACCGCCGGCACGAGCTCGTCCCGGATGGCGTAACATTTTCCAGCTATTGGCAATTGCCGGAGCCTGCGTGTAAGGTTTCGGAACGCGTGTATTGATTGGGGAAATTTTCTGACCGGAAGCAAGCTGCGATCATGACCTGGATTAAGACCATTCCTCTTTCCGAGGCGGATGACGAACTCCGCAAAGCAATGGAAGGGCAGAACTCACTGTATCCGAAGGAGTATTCGGTGCCGGTGCATCCGGTGGAGGGCGGAGGCTCGCAGATCGCGGCGTCGCATTCGCTGATTCCGCAGGCGCTCTACCATGCGTTCGCGACTTTTGGATCGCTGATGTCGCCCGACCTGCCGCTCGAGCGCCGTCATCACGAGATGATTGCCACCATGGTCTCGGTGACCAACCTGTGCGTGTATTGAATCGAGTCCCACGCAGAGTTTCTGCGTCGCGTGACGTTAGACAAAGAAATGGTCGAGGCGCTGGAGCGCGACTACGCTTCTGCCCCCATCACCGAGCAAGAGCGCGTCATGCTGGACTACGTGATCAAGCTCACCAAGGATGCGACCAAAGTCTGGAAGGACGATCACGTGCGCCTGCGAGCGGTGGGCTTTGACGACAAAGCGATTCTGCAGATCACGCTGATCGCCTCGTGGTTTAACTACATCAATCGAGTAGCCGACGCGCTGGGAGTGGGACGGGAGTAGGCGCCAGGGTCGGAAACACTCCCTAGGTAGAGACGCGGCTTGCAGCGTCTCCGTGTGTTCGGCAGGACTCCATCCGGAATGTTAACTGCTCTGATTCCGCCGAACGAGAGAAGCGCCCACTTTTCTGTCGAGAGAGCGGTTTCTATGCCGTCCGACCCTCCTCATATTCGCTCCAGAGACCTGTTTCCTCCCACCTATTACTGTTCTGGTGCCAGGCACTCTTTCCACTTATTACTTTCTTGGTTCCTCCCCCCTTCCGCCAAAACGTCAACCACCAAGAGCACGAAGGTCCACAAAGGAAACCCAGAAGCCTTCGTGGTACTTGGTGCCTTCGTGGTTGGATCTCTTTCGCGCCCGGCCTAAAACTGACCCTCTACCCAGAATTTCGTTCCGTCCCCAGAAACTCAGCCAGTACGGGTAAAATAGTCCGTGTCCTCTATGAACAACTCATCCATGTACCGCCCCCTCTGCGAAGTCGATCCCGAGGTTGCCACTGCTATTGATAACGAAGCGCGACGCCAGCATGAAGGGCTGGAGCTGATTGCGTCGGAAAACTTCGTCAGCGAAGCCGTGCTGGAAGCGGCGGGTTCGGTGTTCACGAACAAATATGCGGAGGGGTATCCGGGCAAGCGCTACTACGGCGGCTGCGAATTTACCGACGTGGTGGAGGAACTGGCTCGCGAGCGCGCGAAGAAACTGTTTGGCGCCGAACATGCCAACGTGCAACCACATTCCGGATCGCAGGCCAACATGGGCGCGTTTTTTGCGGTGCTGCAGCCGGGCGACACGATTCTCGGATTGAACCTCGCGCACGGTGGACACCTTACGCACGGGCATCATCTGAATTTTTCGGGGAAGACTTACAAAGTTATTCCCTACGGCGTGACGAAAGAAACCGAGACCATCGACTACGACGAGCTGGAAAGAATCGCGGAAAAGGAGCGGCCCAAGCTGATTATCGGCGGCGGGAGCGCGTATCCGCGGATCATCGATTTTGCGCGCATGCGCCAGATCGCCGACAAGATTGGCGCGCTCTACCTGGTCGATATGGCGCACTTCTCGGGACTAGTGGCGGGCGGCGCGCATCCATCGCCGGTGCCGCATGCGCACATCGTAACTTCGACCACGCACAAGACGCTGCGCGGTCCGCGGGCGGGAATGATTCTCAGCAAGCAGGAATTTGCCGCGGCTATCGACAAGGTCGTTTTCCCTGGAATCCAGGGTGGGCCGCTCGTCCACATCGTCGCCGCGAAGGCGGTGTGCTTTATGGAAGCGATGCAGCCCAGCTTCCGCGAGTATGCGCGGCAGATTGTCGCCAACGCGAAAGTTCTGGCCGAAGGGCTGGCTGGCGAAGGCTTCCGCATTATCTCTGGAGGAACGGACACACACCTCATGCTGGTCGATGTATTCGCGAAGGGCATGTTCGGCAGCGAAGCCGAGAAGGCGCTGGGTGAAGCGGGGATCACGGTGAACAAGAACGCGATTCCGTTCGATGTCAATCCGCCGATGAAGCCGAGCGGTGTGCGCGTCGGGACGCCTGCGGTTACTACGCGCGGGATGAAGGAACCTGAGATGCGGCAGATTGCGCACTTTATCGCCGAGGCGCTCAATCACCGCGCCGATGCGGCGATGCTGGCGAAGATTCGGGCGCAGGTGCTGGAACTCGCGGAGGAATTTCCGCTGTATGCGGAGCGGCGGGCTAAGGCGGAAGTCAGAGCGTAGGGCATCTGTCTAGAGGTCATCTCAAGAGAAAGATGCCAACTTCATATTCCCTCAGGGGCTAAAGCCCGCATTTTTATGGCCCTGAACGGCACGGCTGAAGCCGTGCCCTTTCAAAACGGTCTATGAGATAGCTTCCATCCATGAAAGTCGCTCTCGTCACCGGCGCTGCTCAGGGGATCGGACAACGCACCGCCGAAGTGCTTGCCCAGCGCGGATTCTCGCTTGCGCTGAATGATCTCCGGTCTCCCGACGACACTGCGGCGAAAGTTCGGAGCTGCGGTGTTGATGCTATTGAAGTGCTTGGCGACGTTTCCGACGAGGCTGCTGTTACACGGATGGCCGAGTCGGTGATGAACCACTATGGGCGCATCGACGTGCTGGTTAACAATGCCGGCATCAGTTCCATCGCACCTGCTGAAGAAATTACGGCGGCGGAATGGCGGCGCGTCATGGACATCAATCTGCTTGGGCCCTTTCTCATGTGCCGCGTTTTTGGACGGATCATGCTTCAGCAGCGATTGGGCAGCATCGTCAACATTGCGTCGGTGGCGGGACTGCTTGGAGTTGCGGATCGCGCTGCCTACAATGCGTCGAAACACGGACTGATCGGGTTGACGCGCACGCTGGCGGCGGAATGGGGTGGGCGCGGAGTGCGCTGCAATGCGGTGTGTCCGGGATGGGTCAAGACGCCGATGGATGACTGGGCGCAGGATGCGGGGCTCTACGCTGACAGCGACATCACCGGGCGCGTGCCGATGGCGCGCTTCGCTACTGCTGACGACATCGCGCAGGCGGTGGCTTTTCTGGCTGACCCGGCGCAGAGCAGTTTCGTCAATGGGCATACGCTTTCGGTTGATGGCGGCTGGGCGTCGGATGGAAGCTGGGAGAGCTTGCGGTTGCGGCATCGGTAGTCTTTCACTTTGCATTGTGCGGTCAAAAAGCCTTTAACCGCAAAGGTCGCAGAGAAGTGCCGCAGAGGACGCAAAGAAAGGCCGGCTACGAAATCCCTGCGTTCTTTTCTCCACTGTGATTAAATTCCCTTCGTGAAAGTTGCCATCGATATTCGTCGCATGACGGAGTTCGGGATTGGCACGTATATCCGCAACGTGGTGCGGACGCTGGCCCGTCTGGATCGCGAGAGCGATTATTTTCTGATCGGCTTGCCCGCTAAAGTTGATGAGTGTGGGCCGTTGCCGGCGAATTTTCATTCCGTCCCGTTGGCCGATCTTGAGAACACGCTGAAAGGGGCGATTGAGTTTCGCGCCATCGTGCGCCGGTTGCAATGCGATGTCGTGCACATCCCGCATCTGTTCTGGATTCCGCGCGGGCTGCCGTGTCCTTACGTTCTGACGGTGCACGATTTGCTCGAGCACATGCGCGGCGCGGGCGACCGGTCCAATCTGCGCCGCAATTTGCACCTTCAACTAACTCGTCGCGCGCTGCGCAAGGCGGCGCGGATTCTTGCGGTGTCGCAATTCACGCGCAACGAGGTCCAGAAACTTTTTGGCGTTGCAGACGACCGCATCGAGGTGGTCTACAACGCGATCGATGAGCGCTTCCTACACGGCCACGCCTCGCCGGGCGATCGCGATCTGATCGCCGAACGCTATCAGGTGAACTATCCATTCGTGCTCTATGCGGGCGCGATTCGTCCGCACAAGAATGTTGTGCGTACGATCGAGGCGTTTTCGGCGCTGAAAACGGAACTGGAAAAAGAGCAGCAACTGCCCGACCTGAAGCTCATCATCATTGGCGACGATCTTTCCGGGCACCCCGGCTTGCGGCGGACGGTGGTCCGCAGCGGCGTGCAGAATGATGTGCGCTTTTTGGGTTTCGTGCCGATCGAAGTGTTGAGAATTTTTTACGACGTCGCCAAGGTGTTTGTTTTTCCGTCACTTTATGAAGGCTTCGGATTGCCTCCGCTCGAAGCGATGGCGCACGGAACTCCGGTGGTCACGTCGAACACGTCGAGCCTGCCGGAAGTGGCGGGTAACGCGGCGCTGCTGGTGAATCCGGAAAATGTTTTTGAAATCCAGCGGGCGCTGCAAAGGGCGCTGCTGGACCCGGCGCTTCGCGGACGGATGAAGCAACGCGGCTACGAGCAGGCGCAGCGCTTTTCCTGGACGAGTTCGGTGGAGAGAATTCTGGCGATCTACCGCGAAGTGGCTGGCGACGGAGCATCGCGCGGAGTCGCGGCGGACTGAGTTACATAACGCCGGTTTCCGTCCGGCTATCGCGACGTTGGTTAACTTTATCTTTATAATAAGCCTTCTCTCGATGACATCCGCTGAGGCCTCCGAGTCCGAGCAGCCACAAAACGAAACGATGAATCGTCCGGGCAATCTGCTTTCGGACTGGCGTGTCGCTGTGCTCATTCTCACGGTGTTGTGGGGCGTCATCTACATGGCGGGGCTTTCCACGCCTGCGCTGCTCGACGACGCCGATACCGTGCATGCGGAAGCTGCGCGCGAGATGGTGCAGCGGCACGACTGGGTTACGCTCTATGCGAATGGCGTTCGCTATCTGGAGAAAGCGCCGCTCATGTATTGGAGCGTCGCGACCAGTTACATGGCGTTCGGCGTCAGCGAGTGGAGCACGCGGTTTCCGCTGGTGCTGGGTGTGCTGTGCATAGTCCTGGCGACCTATGGCTTGGGGCGCTGGGTTTTTGGTGCAGAGGGCGGATTCGATTCTGGCCTGGTGATGGCCACGGCGCTCGGTCCGTATTTGTTCACGCGTTTTCTTATACCCGACGTGCCGGTCGGACTCTGGCTTACGCTTACGTACTGGCTGTTCTTGAAATCGCTGGAAGAAGCGAAGCCCTCGCGCTGGGTGTGCTGGGGGCTGGCTGCGGTGTGCGCGCTGAACGTGTTGACCAAAGGCCTGATCGGACTGGTGTTTCCGGCGGGGGCGATCGGAGCTTATCTTTTACTTACTGGAAATCTCAGGCATTTTCTCAAGCTGCGGCTGCCATCGAGTTCGCTGATTTTCTTTGCGATCTCGGCACCGTGGCACATTCTGGCGGAGCTGGCGAATCCGGCGCAGGGGCAGGTGCGGGGGTTTCTGTGGTTCTACTTCGTTAACGAACATTTTTTGCGCTTCCTGAATAAGCGTGTGCCTCGCGACTATGACACGGTTCCGCTGCTGCTGTTTTGGGCGTTGCTGATTGTGTGGCTGGTGCCGTGGAGCGTTTTTGTTCCCCAAGGTTTGTTGGAAGTTCCACGACGGTGGCGCGAGTTTCGTTCGCAGATGTCGCGGCGTCAGCGCGCCAATCTGCTTTTTATCTTGTGGGGGCTGGTGATTGTCGGATTCTTCAGTTTCTCCACGCGGCAGGAGTACTACACGATCCCCGCGATTCCGGGAATGGCGTTGCTTATCGGAGGATGGCTCGGTCGCGAACGAACTTCGCCGATGGCGAGCCCGGAGCGGCGAGCGGGACGTATTTCGGCAACGGCTTTGCTGGTGATTGGAGTCATTGTCGCCGCCGTTGGATTTGCGTTGCTCTGGTTCTCCAGGCCGCCAACTTCGGGCATCGAGCTATCCGATCTGCTCAAGAAACATCCGCAGGACTATGCGCTGTCGTTCGGGCATTTCCTCGATCTGACGCCGCAAGCGATGGGCGCATTTCGCGGGCCGTTGCTGGGAGTGGCGCTCGGACTATTGCTGGGAACTTTGGCGAATTGGATACTCCGTCGCCGGGGTCAGGCTGGCGCGGGCAATGCAGCGCTGGCAGTGACGATGATAGTCGTACTGGCATGTGTACATTCCGCGTTTATCGTTTTCTCTCCCATCATTTCGTCGAAAGATCTGGCGCTGGCAATTCAGAAGCAATATCGGCCGGGAGATGTGATCGTCGTGATTGGCAAATATGAAAATGCGTCGGCGCTGAATTTCTATACGGGCGTCCCGCTGCGCAGTTTGCGTGAGCCGGCCGGCAACATGTGGTATGGATCGAAGTTTCCGGACGCGCCGCGCGTGTTCGAGACTCCGGCATCGTTCAAGGTTCTGTGGGAAGGTTCGCAACGTGTTTTTCTGTGGGCCGAGGAAGACAATCCGAAAGAACTGCGCGGCTTGACCTGCTATGAACTCGCGCGGCGGGGAGGCAAGATCATCTACACCAACCGGCCGTTCAATTTTTCAGGGCCGGGATAGGCGCGGGACTTTCGGTGGCCGGTCGGCGTCATCGACAATTCTTTCCAGCCGGCCGTGGTTCAGATAAAACCAATCGCCGCGCCAGTAGATTCGGTTTCCGATCAGGCCGATCGTCCAGATGATGAGTGCGGTCAGGTCGCGGACCGGCAGTAGCCATAGATCGTGCAACGCCTGCTTATCGCCGAGCACCAGCACAGCGGCGGCGAGTCCGACGGCGATGCGCGCAGCGAGAGTTACTGCCAGGAGCGACCACGCCCAGGGTGCTCCGCGCGCGGCCAGCATTGTCAGCAATGACCAAGGCAGGCCGTATGTCAGCAGCAGGCCGGAATATCCCCAACCTCGCGAGCCGCGAACGCTGCGTGCCCAGCGCAACTGATGATCGACAAACTGGCGCAGAGAGTATTCCGGCAGAAACGTATCCACGACAACATCGCTAAGTTCGACGCGCTTGCCGAGCGCGGAGATGCGATGGCCAATTTCGTAGTCGTCGGCAAGATAGTCGAGCATCGCTTCGAAACCGCCGATGGCTTGCAGATCGGCGCGGCGGAAGGCCAGCGTAGATCCCAGACCGAAGTGGATTCCGCGTTCGATGAGTCTGGCGCTCAGTACGCCGGGAACGAAATCGGTGCTGATGCCGAACGCTTCCAGGCGCGATCCGAGAGTTGAACTCGCGATGCCGCGATACAGGCTGGTCACCATCCCAACGGCTGGATCCGCGAGCGGGGCGATCACGCGGCGCAAATAGTCTGGGGCGACGCGGATATCGCTATCGTTGATCAGCAGAATTTCATGGCGCGCGGTGGGAAGCATCTGGGCGAGCGTGCTGAGCTTGCGATTGGTTCCGAGATCGCGGGGGCACACCAGTAGATCGATCTCGCGGTTTGGATATTTGTTTTGCAATTTGCGCACCAGCGCGACGGCGGGATCGCCGGGATCACTGACGCCGAAGATCAACTGGTACTCGGGATAGTTCTGGTCGCAGTGACTGCAGAACGCTTCGAATATTTGCGGGTCGATTCCTTTCAGCGGCTTCAGGATCGAAACGGGAGGAAAGGTGTGCGCGGATTGCGCGGTTGCAGGACGATTCCGGCGGCGACTGTTGAGGAAGCTGACGATACCGCAGGCGGAGAGCAAATAGAAGCCCAGGGAGCAAAGGGTTCCGAGCGCGGCGACGGTTTCGAATAGAGTACGGGCGGTCAAGTGCATGCAATCCTTGTCGGGCGCCGCGATGGAGGTGAGCCTGAGAGAACTCTTCTTCCGCCCCTCTGGGGATCCCTCGTTTTCCACCGCGTCCCACGGCTTGCGCCGTGGGCTGTAATCTAACGCCGCTTCGCGGCTGGAAACAGCGCAATCGATTCCGCAGAGTTCCGACTCACCCGGAATTCCCAAAAGTCCGCCGCAGTGTGCCGGCAAGGTGCCGGCGCTACATTCCTATTCGTAGCGCAGCGACTCGATTGGATCCAGGTTGGCCGCTTTCCAGGCCGGATAGATTCCGAACACCAGTCCCACCGTGGCGGAGGCACAAAACGCAAACATCGACCAGTACACCGACATGGAGGCGGGCAGGGACGGGAAAATCATGGGAACGATCCAGGTAATAATCCCGCCACACATCAGGCCGATCACTCCTCCGACGGCGGTGAGCATGATGGCTTCGAGGGTGAATTGCAGGAGGATATCGCGTTTGCGCGCACCGATCGCTTTGCGCACTCCGATTTCACGGGTGCGCTCGGTTACCGAAACGAGCATGACGTTCATCACACCCACGCCGCCCACAATCAGTCCCACGCTCGACACGGCGAACATGAAAATGAAGATCATGCCGGTGATCTGATTCCACACGTCGGAAAGCGAGTCTTGCGTGAAGACAGAAAAATTGTCGGGCTTGTTGTTCGGGACTCGGCGGCGACGGCGCAGCAGCTCGCGCATTTCGTCGGTGGCTTTAGGCATGTCGGCATGCGACGTTGCCTGCACGCTGATCCAGTGCGCTTTCTGCTCGGGGTGCAGTTTCTTAAAAGTTGAGAGCGGGAAGAAAACGATGTTGTCGTCGGGATTCTTGCCGCCGCCAAACACGGTCTTGCGTTGGGACGCAACGCCCACGACAGTGAACATCTGGCCTTCAATATTGATTTCCTTCCCAAGCGGCCCCTCGCTGGGAAACAACTCCGCGGAAGTGTCGTGACCGATCACGATCACCGAGGAGCGCTGTTCGTCGTCCACTTCGCTGAACCAGCGGCCGGAATCGAGCTGCAGATCGTAGACGTTCTTGACCGATGCGGTGTCGCCTTCGAGGATGGTCTGCTTGGTTTTGTGGTCCTTGTATTTGACGGCATAGGTGCCGACGCCCAGTTCCGGACGGAAGAAGCGAATGCCGGTCGTGACGTACTTCACATGCGGCAGGTCTTTCATCGCCATGGCGTCTTCGTAGGTCAGTTCTTTGCGAGTCCGCATCTCTTCGGTCATTCGTCCAAAGACGATTTCCTGGTGGAAGGCGAAAACAATATTCGAGCCAAGCGAACTGATGACCTGGCTGACGTTGTCGTTCAGGCCGCGGACGATCGAGGAAATCCCAATCACCACGGTGACGCCGATCACGATGCCGAGCACGGTCAACGACGAACGCAGCTTGTTGCCGCGGATGGTGTCCACCGCCAGCTTGAGGACTTCGCCGAGTTCGCTTTTACCGATCATGGGGAGAACTTATTTCACCACAGAGACACAGAGTCACAGAGAAAACCGAATACCAGGCAAAACCAATCTTGAACTGGCACGCTGATCTTCTCGGCGTCTCTGTGTCTCGGTGGTGAGAGC
>JAYTFO010000357.1:0-4323 GCA_043734305.1 Acidobacteriota bacterium
CAGATCTGGCGGGCGTTTTTATTTGATGGGGTGTAGGTCAACTGGCAGACCGCCTGACTGTTAATCAGGAAGTTGGAGGTTCGAGTCCTCCCGCCCCAGTGATGTAAGTGGTTGTGCTCCGTTCGCACCGTGCGCGACAGGCGGTGGAGCGGTTGGAAGCGGGTGATGCGTACCGCGACTATGGTGAGGGTGGTTCGTGTTCGCGAAGCCGGACCTCTCCCCGTATCGGGAGGAGGCGCAGTTGCAGGTGTTCCCACCGCGCGATTGCAAGCCTCGGGTTGTCGAAGGTGTCACTGTATTCGCTCCGCATGCGGCGGCGAGTCCGGCTGCACGCGGGGTTGCCGCTCAAAATGGTGAGCGAGCTGCTGGGTCACTCCAGTATCGTGCTGACGGCTGACACCTACAGCCACGTAGCCGAACAGCTTCAGCAGGACGCCGCCGAGCAGTTCACGGCGTACATGAACACAGTGGTCCGAAGGGCAACCGCGTCGTGAGGTATTCACTTTCGGCTATCAAGGTCGCACGGTTGCGTAGCTTATGGAGGCGGTGAATCGGTACGACGCCTTGATAGCAGACGTGCGATATTCACGCGTGCGCAGCAAACACAATGGGCCGGGCCAAGTCTGCGCAGGAGATTCGACCGCCGCTACATGCATGTGCAGCCTTCGGAAACGTGAACTACAAGCGCGGCGGTCCGATCGCCCTCAGCGATGATGACACGGGAGTGACGGCCATGACTAAGTTGCCAGCGGAGAACACCATCATTCTGCTTTGCCTGTACGCGAATCTCCGTACCTGTCACCGGCGCGTTGTGGCGTCGATATTGAGGGAGCGTATCGGTGCCGATGAACGAGGCGACATAGGCATAGCCGCTTCGAGTGGTGTATCTCAGCTCGGGCTTTGGTAGCACATGACGCGTCAGCACAGCACACGCCTCGATCGGCCCGAACCCCTCGACTCCAAACTCGCATCGATGCCCACGCGCAGTTCTGAACTAGAGGCGGACGCGAGTCGGCTCAGCAAGCAAGCGACCAAAGAGCTGGACGCTGCGCAGCGCGTGGAACTTGGTCAGTTCTTCACGTCTTGGGATATCGCGGCATTCATGGCCAGCATGCCAGCGATGGAGGGCGAGTCGTTCAGGATTCTCGATCCTGGCGCCGGGACCGGCATGTTGTCGGCCGCGGTCATCGCAAGGCTCTGCGCCGCACGCAGACGCCCGCGATCCATTTCCCTCACTGTCTACGAGGTGGATGCCGCGCTGCGACCAGCACTGAGCGCGACCCTCGCGCGGTGTGCTCAAGACTGCGCTAGCGTCGGCGTGGCATTCTCCGCAGACATCCGTACGGAGGATTTCATCGAGTGCGCTGTTCGCGATATTGCCGAAATCGGACCATCGGCAGTAGCTCAGTATGACCTTGCGATTCTGAACCCACCCTATCGCAAGCTTCGCAGTGATTCTTGGCACCGCGCGCTCCTGCGCGAAGTCGGGGTTGAAACGAGCAACCTCTACACCGCTTTTCTGTCTCTCGCGCTCCGGTTGACCAAGCCTGGTGGCGAGATGGTCGCCATCACACCGCGAAGCTTTTGCAACGGCACCTATTTCCGCAGCTTCCGGGGCGATCTGCTAGGACGGTTCCGTTTTCGCCGAATTCATGTGTTCGAGCGACGAGATGAAGCCTTCCACGAGGATTCGGTCCTTCAGGAGAACATCATCTTCTGCGGAGTTCGATCGACGGAATCTGTGGCGACGGTTATCGTGTCGTCCAGCAACGGAGGTGGAGTACATCGCTCAACGGAGCGAATCGTCCGAACGGATGAGGTTGTGCGCTCAGACGATCGCGAAGCGTTCATCCGCATCGTTCCTGAAGAAGCGGGACACGAACTGGCCTCACGCCTGTCAGTACTGCCCGCGACACTCCGTGATCTCGGGCTGACTGTCTCAACGGGCCGCGTGGTGGACTTCCGTGCACGAGGGTGGTTGCGCATGGAAGCCGGTCCGGGAGACGCGCCTCTCATCTACCCCCACCACATGATCGGTGGCTTCGTAGAGTGGCCGCGAGCGCATGCGAAGAAACCGAATGCAATCGTCGTCTCGGCCGAAAGTCAGAGCCTGCTCGTGCCCGGGGAGGTGTACGTGTTCGTAAAGCGATTCTCCGCCAAGGAGGAGGCGCGGCGTGTTATGGCGGCAGTGTACGAACCGCGCCGAGTGAGGTCATCGTTTGTCGGCATCGAGAACCACTTGAACTACTTTCACATCAACGGTGGCGGATTGCCGTTGGAGCTTGCGAAAGGACTTGCTGTGTATCTGAACTCAACTGCCTTCGACACGTACTTCCGCCAATTCAGCGGGCATACTCAGGTGAATGCGACAGACCTTCGCAATGTCGCGTATCCATCGCGAGATGATCTGCTCGAGTTCGGCCGACAGATAGGCGACCTCGTTGCAGATCAGAAGGCGGTGGACGAATTGCTGGAGGACACTCTGACGGTGCTCGTCGCTCACTAGCGTAGAGCAAAGGCTGCCTGTTCATGAAAAGCACCATCTCGCTCGACGACCATCGGAGCGAACGTCCTGATCTTGCCAATGATGCGGATGATGCAGACGACTAGCCTCAACTGCTCTTGGTAGAGATGCTGCCGAAGCGGTGCAGTTCGACTGCGTGCTGAGAAGTACAAGCCCAATCCGGCCGTCAGCGTCGTCGATGCCAACCCCGCCAGGGTGAGCAAGAGGTCTGAGTCGCAGAAGTCGCGAACGTCACTCCTTCTTGCGCGGCCTTGCCGGCTTTTTCGCGGCTAGCGTTCGCGGTATCTTCGTTCCCGGCGCGGGCAGCGCAAGCTGTTCCGGCACGAGGTGCGACCGAAGGTCATTATAGCCCTTTCGAGCAATTTCCGCGCTGAAGGTTTCGATCGGGTGAAACGCGTCAGTGTTGAAGTATCCAGCGTACTTGTCCTCGTTCCGGCGTTTGCGCAGACCCACGAGGTGATCGCGCAGCCGTCGAAAGTCCGTCCACCACATGCCGAGCGAAACGAGCTCGCGCGTCGGCGGCTCGTACCGCATGCCCATCTGCACGTGAAAGATGTAGGACGGAAGTCCCGTGAAGCAGCTTGCGCCGATGATGTCATCGAAGTCATTCACATCAAGCTGAAACTCATTCATGTCTGTAACGGACATGGGTCCAGTCTTCAGCTCGATATGGAAGCGGGGCGAGCCAGCATCCAAGACCAGAAAATCGAGCGTCGTCAGCGTCTCGGCTGCCTTGCTTTTCGTGGTCTTGTTTCGCACGTACGGCTCGAGCCGGAGTACGTCAGTCTCGCTCAATTCGAGATAGGGATGGTGCGGGGCAATATCCCGACTCCACATCGCGTGCACTGCCGCGGCCGAGACGTATCCCTTTTGGTAGGACGTGATCAACGCCCAGCACTGGGTACATGCAAAGTGCTGTCGTAGCGTGACTGCCGTGCGGCGGTTGCAAAGTCCGCAATAGCCGTCGATCGTCTCGCCATGGTATACAAACGGACGATCGTTCAGAGCTTCGTGAACAAGGCGTCGCGCGCACGAATCACAGAGGTAGATGTGCTGAAGCGTGCGGGCAGTATGAGGAGCTTGGTGTCTGGCGCACTTCTCAATCCAAGGGCTGTCCAGCGGCAATGTGTCGCGATACGTCGGCATCTGCGTCCAGTCCGGGTCCTTCGTAAGCTGCAGACAGCCAGATGGCTGTCCGGTTCGCTAATAATAAGGCCTTGGAGGACAGTAGGAGGTCTACGGCCGATTCGCCGAAAGAGATGTTGCCGCATCTGCTCCTATTTCAACAGCTTACCAGAACGGTGCGAGAGTCAGCTACTTTCTGCTAATCAGGAAGTCGCAGGTTCGAGTCCTCCCGCCCTAGCTCGTTTAACTAAGACAACCTACGCGAAATGGCGCCCGGTGATTCAGGCCCCATTTTTCGTTTCAGTAGGCACATAGTAAGCAGTACGCCGACTGCTGATACTTCAGAAGCGCAGTCCAAGAGCACGCCAAGGGCAGACGCAATGACAAGACGAGAGTTTGGTCGGTACGTGGAGCTCCGACACCGTCACGTCCTTCCACCATGCGAACAGGGCGTCCCGATTTTTGTCTGCGGGTATTCCTCCGCGCAAAACGCACTTCAGTACAAGCCGCGTGATGCCCGATGATCGCGCCAGAGTCGCTGCGAGCTTCGCCGCGTGATCAGCCGCCCTATGCGGCAGCCGCCCTATGCGGCTTCACGCTCCCAAGCGACCCTCCGCGAGGCGCGACCGGACGGAGTACAGGTCGCGCACATTCTCAGCAATCTCGCGACGGTC
>JAYTFO010000358.1:0-7056 GCA_043734305.1 Acidobacteriota bacterium
CAAAGCGAGCAGATCGGTGGCCCCTGCTTTGGTGGTGTGTTTCAGGAAGATGCAGCCCGAGTCGCGCGTCCACACGCGATCGGTGCGCCAGCGATGGAAGCGGATATTGCCGGATAACGCGCCGGCCTTGTCGAGCACTGCGCGAGCGCGTCGTTCGGACTCGTTGCCGTTCACGATCAGGTCAACCCGTTCATGCCGTGCCAGGTTGCGAATGATCTCGGCGTACACCCATTGGATCGGCTCGAACTTGCCGGGCCAATCGTCGCGAAAATGGGGCCAGGCGAGCCATGTGGATTCATGCGGCTCCCACTCGGCGGGCATGCGGTAGCCAATGGGTCCGGGAAGAATCGGCTTGCGAATACGCGCAGTCATTTTCCGTCAATCATGCGGCTGGTGATGGGGGCGTAGGCGTCGATACGGCGATCGCGCAGGAACGGCCAGTTACGGCGGACTTCTTCTAGATGTCGCAAGTCCACTTCGCCGAGCAGAATTTCTTCCTTGTCGGGGGAAGCTTCGGCCAGCACTCGTCCGAAAGGATCGCAAAAGAAGGAACCTCCCCAAAATTCGAGTCCCTTGCCGGGTGCAGATTTGCCGCGGATGTTGCCCGTCTCAAAGCCCACGCGATTTACCACGCCGACATACACCCCGTTGGCAATCGCATGAGCGCGCTGGATGGTGCGCCAGGCGTCGTGTTGAGCCACACCGAACTCAGCCTTCTCGTCGGGATGCCATCCAATCGCGGTGGGATAAAAAAGAATGCTTGCGCCTTGCAGTGCGGTGAGGCGCGCGCCTTCCGGATACCACTGGTCCCAGCAGACCAGCGTGCCGAGTTTACCGGCCGACGTGTCGAAGGCTTTGAATCCCAAGTCGCCGGGAGTGAAATAATATTTTTCGTAGTAGAGCGGATCGTCGGGGATGTGCATCTTGCGGTAGGTTCCGCGCAACGCGCCGTCGGAGTCGAAAATCACAGCCGTATTGTGATAAACCCCGGGCGCGCGCTTTTCGAAGAGCGATGCGATCAGCACAACTTTGTTTTGACGAGCCGCCGCCGCAAGCTTTTCCGTGCCGGGGCCGGGGATCGGTTCGGCCAAGTCAAAGAGCACCGCGTCTTCGCGCTGGCAAAAATATTGCGTCTGAAAAAGTTCGGGCAGGCAGACGACGTGTGCTCCGCGCTTGGCCGCGTCGGTCACGCGATCAAGCGCCTTCGCCAGATTGTCGGCAGGCTCGGGGCCGCAAGACATCTGAATCAGGGCAACGCAGAATTTTTCAGGTGGCAATCGTTCTCGACCTCCGGGATCAATATAACATTCGACAAAAACTCTAAACCGTCAGTCTTCGTGAACACTTCATGAACGTGCTTCTACGTGGTTGCCGGCCGGTGAGTCTCAAAAACGCGAGTCAATCGCTGGTTGCCCGCGACCAGTTCTTCAAGGCGCTTGATCAGGTCGGAGGAAGGCGCTGACCGCAGAATGGTTTCGACTGCAGCCTCTGCCTGCAGCGATTCCGTGCGGACCAGATCCAGCAGAAACTCAACCGCCTCATCTTGACGCGTGAGAGCGATGGTCGAAAGCAACACCGAACGAAACCACGGGTCCGATTCTTCTTCGAGCCGTTTCCGCAAAACATGAAAGCTCTGAGCAGAATGCGTGCTGGCAATCGCGAGTGCCGCTTCCGCCGCAGAATCATCCGACGAGGCGAGGAATCGGCTGACCCAGGGAATGGCGCTCACGCCTTCGATTCGCAGGATGCCGCCGTAGGCAGCGCCGAGTACCTCTGGCTCGTCGGCTCCGAGAACGGCTCGCAGACGCAGCAGGAGCGCGGCTGACGGCGATCCAACCTGCTCGATGGCGCGAGCCACCTCGAGGCGAACCGCCTTGTCCTTGTCTCCCAAGAGATCGACCAGGTGCGTCAGCAGATCGGCTTCGACCATGCTGCGGCATTGCACGAGCGCCAGCGCGCACGTGGCGCGCAGAGTTCCGGCGGTGTCGGAGCTGCCTCCCCAGACCGGCTCGAGTTGGATGTGCCGCATCCCACGGAGAAACACAGCGGCATCCTGGTGCTCGAAAAAAGCGAGCGCGCGACTCAGGGCATTCTTCGCCCAACATTGCGGATCGGTTTTGGCCGGATCCTCAAAAAAACGGTCGAAAGCGTGTAGTAATTCGGGGATCAACTGCTCGAGGCGAAATCCGCAAATAAGGTCGGCCGCTTTGGCTGCGACGAAGTTGTTGCGATGCCCAAGCGCTTTGCGCAGCGGCTCGACACGCGCCTCCGGAGTTTGCTCGCGAAGCGCGTCCAGGGCGGCGAGTTGTTCCTCGAAACGACGCTTGCCGGACATGAATGGCAGTGTAACGCGTTGTTCCTGTAAAGTATTTGGTCAAGCATGATTAGCTGTGTATTCTCGCGGATCGTGCCAAAAGATTTGTTGATCCAGTTCGGAGACGATTGATTTGAAAAAGGAAAAGCAGGGCCACGCGCATCACGCAAAAGCGCATGACAGCATGGCGACCGAAGGCGCGGGCATTGACCGCAAGCTGCACGATCCTGTGCAAGACCGTCTGATTCCGCTCGAGCCGCTTGATCCAAGAAAGATCCACTCGGTGGATGACTTGGTTCGCGCCATGTCGAAGACCGCCTTCACCGGACGCCAACTCGGCGAGGCCGCCGACGTTTTGGAAGCGATGGCCCGCGACAAAGACTGTTTTGTCGTGATGACTCTGGCGGGCGCCATGACCGTCGCTAAACAGGGACTGATCATCGCGGAGTTGATCGATCGGGGCATCGTGAACGCAATTGTTTCCACCGGCGCCCTCATGGCTCACGGACTAGTCGAAGCCACTGGCCGCGCGCACTTCCGGCACAATCCTGAATTCAGCGACGAGGAACTTTACGAAGCGGGCTACAACCGCGTCTATGACACACTCGAGCCCGAGCAGAATCTTGATGACGTCGAACGCGTGATGCACGCCGTGTTTTCTGACTGGGATTCCGACGAAGTGATGTGTTCTCACAAGCTGAACCGGGCGATTGGCAAGCATCTAGCCAAACACGCGAAGGGACAGCGCGGGATTTTGAAGTCCGCGTATGAGCAGAACGTTCCAGTATTTGTGCCGGCATTTTCCGATTCCGAACTCGGGTTGGACTACGCTTTGACGAATCGTGAGCGCGACAAGCAGGGCAAGCCGCGCTTCCGCTTCGATCCGTTTGAAGACCTCGAACATTTCGCGGCGACGCTGCTCGCGCAGAAGCGACTGGGAATTTTCACCATCGGCGGCGGCGTCCCGCGCAATTGGTCGCAGCAATTTGGACCATTCATCGAGTTGCGCCATCGGCGGGGCGGGGAAGACCTGCCGCTGAAACGCTATCACTACGGCCTGCGCATCTGTCCGGAGCCGGTGCACTGGGGAGGGCTGTCGGGCAGTCCGTACAGCGAGGCGATTTCGTGGGGAAAATTTGTGCCTCCCTCGGAGGGCGGAAAGTTCGGCGAAGTGTTTGTCGACGCGACCGTCGGGCTCCCGATGATCGTGACGGCGGTGCTGGAGAGACTGGGGAAGAAGTCCGCCGGGAAGAAAGGGATCGCAAAGTAGAGACGCGGCTTGCCGCGTCTCGGGGTGCCGGAAGACATTTGCTCAACCAGCGGCGGATCTCAGCCCAAACGTTAAACGCTTCCTTCGTGTTCGAGAATATTCCTTAGATCCCGCTTTCCGTGCAGGATCCGGATAACGCGGATAGCATCGTCATTCAGAACATAGTAGATTCGAATGGCTTCAAATCCGGCGACCGGCCATGAACGTAGGTTGTGGAGTTGCGGGCTACTCAACTGATAACGCGCCCCAATCAGGGGATATTGGCGTAGAGATTCTACGGTGTACTGGACGGCGTCGCTGAAACGATCCGCGATCTCCGGAAGATTTCGGTCAACCAGGTAATAGCGAAATTGACGTACAACGTCGTCGCTGGCCGCTTGTTGATAAAACAACTTTCACGGATGCAAGCCGGTTTTGTGCTCGGCCCGGAGTCGGTGCGTCTGTCTTTATTACCGAAGCCCAAAACTCGGTTTCTGTCAGCTCCTTGGATGCGAGCCCATCCGAAAGAAGGGTGTCGAGTTCTTCCGGCGTCCCGGCAAAACCCGGTAGAGTGCGCTGTTCGACGGCGGCCAAGGCAGCCTCAGCGACCTGTTCAACCGATTCATAAGAACCGCGATGCAAGCACGGCCTGGAGTCTTCGTTCTTGCTCTGGCGTCAGATCGATGGTCATTGCGATCACCCCTCAGGTTCGGTTTCGTCCTAATTCTATACCTCGTGGTCGCGGCTTTTTTGCCGCGGAGTTCTTCCCTGTGATCCGGTCAATGATGGCGCGAGCCTCAGCCATCACCGCATCATGCGAGATGCCCGGGCGCGGATCGTCGATCGCTTCCTGCACTTTCGCCCGAAACCAAGCATCATGTTCTTCGTTTTTCATCAGTCGAAGATCAGCACGGCCGACGCAATCACCGTAGTCCACAACCCCCGTTTATCTCCCACCGCCGACTGGGTAACATTCGCGGTTCGGACGATTTTATTCGAGATGCGATAAATCTCTTTTTTCTCGTCCCACGAACGATCGGAATCGAATTCTACGTTGAGAGTGGTCGCGAGCATTTCGGCGGCGAGTTCTTCGGCGTAGTCTCCGGCGGAGTCTTCGGTTTCGCCGAAGGAGTGGTGCTCGCTCAGGTAGCCGTAGGTGTTGCGGTCGGCGGGGATCGCGACGCCGATTGAAGACGCTAGCAGACGGTGTGGTTCGTGAGTGGAATTTTCGGCGACCACGGCGAAGACTACTTCTCCCGGGTGCAGATATTTCAGACCCTGGGAGCGTGGCACCAGTTTGCAGTTGGGCGGAAAGATCGAAGAGACACGCACCAGATTTTGCGCGGCGATACCGGCATCGCGCAGGGCGAGCTCAAAAGACGTCAGCCGCTCGCGGTGCTTTCCCACACCCTTAGTGAAAAAGATCCGCTTGGGGACCATGTCTTTACCCAATTCATTTTCCTCCAGGAAGTCAATTTGACTTGAGACTGTCGAATCTAACACAGTGATTTGTGAAGATTGGGTGAAAAATGAAAAGAACTTTCCCGGAGAGGGAATTCTTCACTGCCAGCGACGCGCGAGTGGCTAACCGGACGGAGACTCAGACCGCGTGGAGTCTGGCGTGGGCTACTGCCAACGGCAGCAGACCCGGTTTCACCAGATCCCGGAAATCGGAATACTTCATCCGCACCAGTTCCCGATGCGAGCCGGCGTTGAAGAAGATCTCCTTATCGAGTGCCAGGCTTTCGTCGGCGAACACATCCATGCCGTAGAGATTCCCGAAGGGTGGCATGGCTCCGGTTTCACAATCCGGAAACCGGTCGCGGAACTCGGTCTCGGAGGCCAGTTCGACTGTTTCAATTCCCAGGTATCTTTTCAACCTGGAGAGATCGACTCGCGACGAAGCGGGCACGACTGCCATGGCGAGGCGTCCATCCACCATGACCATGACGGTTTTGGCCAGCTCTTTGCCGGGGATGTGAGTCAGGGCGGCGATCCCCTGCGCGGTGTACGCAACCGAGTGGGAGATCACCAGATATTTGATGTTGTGCTCATCGAGAAATTCGCGGAGTTTGGAAAGAGGCATAAAAACCTCCAGGCCGAACCCGCTGCAGGAAATCTAATTCGCACCCTCGAAGGGGCCTGCGGTTCGGCTGGCTCTATTATCCGCCTGCGGGACCAGGAAGAAACGCAAATTCGTGGAGCGCATAAAAAGAACTTCAACCACCAAGGGCACGAAGGTCCACGAAGGTAACCATCAATCTAAAATCTAAGAAACTTCGTGCCCTTCGTGGTTCAGGGCCTTTCTCGCTGCGGCATGAAACTGAAGACTTTCACCGCGAGAGGTCCCGCCCCACGCAGCACAAAAAAAAGCCGCGAGTTCATCGCGGCTGGTTCCAGGAGAAAAATCGATCTTAGGCGGCTTCTTTGATGACCAGAGAGCGAGACGCTGCTTGTGGACTTCCGTCCACGACCCGCATTTCCTGCCAGTCGTAGGCGAGTTGCTTGCCACAATCGAGACACACGACGTAGGTACCAACCCGCGCAGCCTGGTTGCGGCGCGATCCGGCGCGAACCGTCATGGGAAAACTATAGTGAGAATGCCAGCAGCCAAAAACGTCCTTCAATCTGGAAAACATTGTTACCTCCCCACCACAGACCGTCGGGGCGCAGACTTCGCGCTCGCCAACGGTTTACTGCCTTCCTCACTACTACTTAGATTCTAAAAGGGTCGAAAAGGTTCGTTGGTAACCCCGCGGTACCTATTGAGTACACTTAACTACCCCAGAATCAACATGGTGGAAACGACGGGAAGGAATCGTCAAGCGTCCTGCTGACCGGATTTCTTGCTTTCGGCGCACTTTGACATGATGGCCGAGCGCAGACGCCCTCGCAGGTCTTCGGGCAGCGGGTAAAGCTCGGAATCGCGGTAAATCTCAATGGTCTTCTTAGTCGTGTCGCAGACGACGTAGCAGTTGTGACACCACGCCAAGTGGTCCTCGAGATCGGACTTGGTGCGCTCATCGAGGGCGCTGTCGAGGTAGTTGGTCAGTTCCTTGAGGAATTCAGTACACTTCACTGGTCGCCGTCTCCGCTCGCCCGTTTCTGGAAGAACCGGCTGAGCCTTTCGCGCAGTTGCAGACGTGCCCGCAGCAGCCGCGATTTTACTGCCGGTATGCTTAGTTCCAAAGCCTGGGCCGTTTCTTCGGTGGATAAGCCCTCCACATCCCGGAGCACAAACACCGTCCGGAACCCCGGCGGCAGCCCCTGGATGGTGCGCGTCAGGATGTCCCGCAATTCCGCCTGGTTATACATCTGCTCCGGATTGGGACTCCAATCCGCAACCTCGCGTGGAACCGAGTCATCCTCGGTCTTGATTTCTTCGTCCAGAGAAACCGTGCGTTCCGGCTTTCTCCGGCGCAACTTCATCAGCGCTTCGTTGACCGCAATCCGCACCAGCCAGGTATAAAACTTGGACTGTTCCTGGAACTGC
>JAYTFO010000359.1:0-2810 GCA_043734305.1 Acidobacteriota bacterium
GGATTGGGCCCTTTCGTCGCCCTGGGGAAACCAGGTGAACCTCCCGGCCCCGGCCGGCGGATTCGGAAACCCGTTTGCCACCTATCCGGGCGGGAATCCGTTCCCGACTCCTTATCCGCCGGCAAAGAACGCGGCATTCAGCCAGCAGGGTGTCTACATCAACTTACCAATGGATCTGCACCAACCTTACATGCAGCAATGGGACCTTAGTCTGCAGCGCGAGTTACAGGGCGATTGGCTGGTTTCCGCGACATACCTGGGGAGTAAGACAACGCACCTTCGATCTTCCACCGAACAGAACCCGGCGTTTTATGGCCCCGGCGCAACCTTGTCGAATACCAACCAACGGCGAATGCTTTACCGGCTGAATCCAACATCGGGCGCCTACTATTCGACGATCACTCTATTAGACGATGGCGTGAACACCAATTACAACGCGATGAGGCTCTCGCTTCAACACAGGTTTAGCCGCAACTTCACGCTGCTTTCCGTTTACACTTACTCGCACTGCCTGCAGGATGCGGAACCTATCGCGAACCGCGTGACTGGAAATCAGTATCAGAATCCTTACAACCGGAATGCGGATCATGGACCTTGCGATTTCGACCTGCGCCATAACTTCGTGAGTTCGTTTGTCTACGAGAGCCCGAAATTCGCGAACCGCGCAACAAATTTGATGCTGGGAAGCTGGCAGTTTTCGTTTTTGATGACGGCGCATGCCGGCTTCCCGTTTACGCCAGTCACCGGAGTGGACGCTTCGCTCTCGGGCGTAGGACTCGACCGGCCCAATGTTGTCGGTAACCCATATGTGAGAAATACGAAGACGCTGCAATGGGTGAATGGCGCGGCCTTTGTTCCGAATCCCGCGGGGACCTTTGGGAATGCAGGCTATAACTCCTTACTCGGGCCCGCACTGTTCAACTTAGATACGAACCTGACCCGGCTGTTCAAGATTCGCGAGAGCCAGCGCTTCGAACTGCGATTTGAGTTCTTCAATGTCCTGAATCACACGAACTTCGCTAACCCCGTTAATAATCTCCGTTCGGGTACGTTTGGAGTCATTCAGAGCGCCGGCGATCCGCGCATTTTGCAATTCGCGGTGAAGTATTCGTTCTAGCTGCATATCATGTTAATCTGCGGTTAGTCCGATCATGTCGAAGAAAAAAGCTCTCATCACGGGGATCACCGGTCAGGACGGTAGCTACCTTACCGAACATTTACTCAGTCTGGATTACGAGGTGCATGGCCTTGTCCGGCGAGTGGCGATGGAAGAGCCGGACCGGCGCTTCGGACGCATAAGTCATCTGCTCGACCGGATTACGCTGCACCCCGCCAGCCTCGAAAGCTATCCAAGCATTTTCCACGTGATCAGTCGCATCCCTTTCGATGAGTGCTATCATCTCGCGGCCCAGAGCTTCGTTGCCGAGAGCTTTGGGGACGGTTTTTCGACCATGAATACCAACATCAACGGCACACACTACATGCTGGCCGCGTTGCGCGAATTGCGCCCGGCATGCCGTTTCTACTTTGCGGGATCGAGCGAGATGTTCGGTAAGGTTCAGGAAACACCTCAGCGGGAATCCACGCCGTTTTATCCGCGCAGTCCATATGGGATCAGCAAAGTCAGCGGATATTATTTATCGGTTAACTATCGTGAAGCCTACAACATGTACTGCTCCAACGGGATTCTTTTCAACCATGAAGGACCCAGGCGTGGGTTCGAGTTTGTGACGCGCAAGATTACGAGCGGAGTTGCCCGAATCAAGCTGGGTCTCGCAACGGAAGTGCGGCTGGGGAATCTGGAAGCGCGGCGCGATTGGGGGCATGCGGCGGACTTTGTGCGCGCAATGCACTTAATGCTGCAGCAGCCCGAGCCGGACGACTACGTAGTTGCGACGGGAAGTACTCACACGGTTCGCCAGTTTTGTGAGCTGGCATTCGCTGAAGCCGGCCTCGATTACCGCGATTTTGTCCACGAGGACGAGCGTTTTTACCGGCCCGCCGAGGTGGATCTTCTGATCGGAGATCCGAGCAAAGCACGCCGCGTGCTTGGCTGGCAGCCGAGTTATTCGTTTGAGGAATTGGTGAAGGAGATGGTGCTTAACGACCTGGAAGCGGCGAAGCTGCCCGCGGCCCGATCCGCGGCGATTCGTGGGGGGACGCCCGCGGCTTCACTGGTATAAACCGGATCAGGGAGTGTTGCGGGATAGCGTTTTCAACACCGCGGCACTCTCTTCGAATTTCTGTTGGCGGTAGAGCACATCCGCGAGGCCAAGCACCACTTCGCGATTCTTCGGGTCGCCTTTCAAAATAGAGCGGTACTGTTCCTCGGCTTTGGCGTACTCCTTACTTTTGGCAAGGCCGCGCGCCCGGTCGATCGGAGTCTCCGTACCAGTTGCCGTAACGATTGGAGTCGCGGGCGCGCTCGGCATGGCCGGGGAGCCGTTGCCCGCGATGGCGGAATCGGCTTTGGGCTGCGTCTGCCCGGCGGGAGGCGCCGCATGGTCCTGCGAAAACACTTCCGAATACAGCCATCCCAATATGGCAAGGGGCAACACCACGAGAAGCGATATGAGGGGGACGCGCCATTTTGCCCGGTTCTTCCCGGAATCGCCTTCTTCCGTTGCCAGAAATGGATTTACCACATAAGGCGCCACATCCGTACTGGGCTCCGGAGTACGCGGTTCAGCGAGCGGCTCACCCGATGTGCTCACGACCGGCTTTTCCGGAGCGGTTGCGGGAGGTGGAGGCGCTGGGACAAGCGCGGCAGCTTTCCGTGCCTGCTCTGGAACGGAGGTTTTCCACGGCTG
>JAYTFO010000360.1:0-1731 GCA_043734305.1 Acidobacteriota bacterium
AAGATGCGGATGCTGAGCGCGGCGTACTGCGCGACAAATCCGAAGATGAGAATCGCCGGCGTCGCATAGATCCAGTTCGACGATGGATGATTCCACAACGCGATCAGGCCGATGCCGAGGACCGTGCCTGGAATCGTGAACAGGAACAGAGCGAGCGCATCCACCAACCACCAGCCCGCCGGCGCGCGCCGGTGTACCAGATAGGCGAGAAAAAAACCAAGCACGGACAGCACGCTGGCCGAAATGCTTGCGTAGAGAACACTTCGCATGGCACTCCCTCCCGCGCGCTGAAGCGCCTCGTTCAGCGCGCGGATTGAGGAGCCGCGCCATAAAACACCGGCAAGAGGCAGCCCGACCAGGACAACAGCCAGCGAGATTACTGCCAGGAGTACGAGGGGCTTCTTACTTCCCAGAGGAATCCGTCCCAACGCGTCCCGACCTCCCCATCGAAACGAAAATGTTTTCCCGCGAAGTACGTGCTGTTGTAGCAGAACTCCCGCAAACACAACTACGATCAAAGGCATCGCGGACGCGGTTGCCGCGCCGAAATTGTAGAAGGCCGAAGACTGCGTGAAACTGGCAACCGGGAATACATCCAATCGCAGAAAGACGGGCGCGCCGAACTCACCCATGGTCAGAAGAAACACCAGGACCAATGACAACAAAATGCCCGGCCTGATCAGCGGAATCGTAATTCCCTTGAGAACTCCGGGCCAGCCGCATGACAGCCGCCCAGCTTCTTCAAGAGCGGGGTTCACCCCTCGCAAATAGGTGATGGTGAGCATTAAAACGATCGGCAGGAAAGCCGACCCGAGCACCAGCACCGCCCCAGGCAGTCCGAATAAGAAGCGGGAGGTTGCTTCTCCGGCCGACGACCCCGCCCACCGGGCTAAAATACCTCCACGCCCCAGAATCTCGAACCAACCCACGGCGACGATGTAGGGCGGAAAAAGCAACGGCAGAGAAAATATCGCCGCCAGAGTGTTGCGCATCGGGAGGTCCGTCCTTGCCATCAAGAGACCCAGCGTGACACCGGCTATCCCGGCGACGACCGTCGTCAATGCCGACAACACCAGGCTATTGCGAAACAGGACCCAGGTTCGCGCGTTACCCAGAACGTCGGCGTAATTCTTCAGGCTGAGAGCCCCGTCCACCCAAAGGCTGGAAGCGATCGTCAGGAACAGCGGAAGCAACCCTACGCCGGCCAAGACAACCGCGGCGGCGAAGAGCGTGGCTCGTTTCACCGCTCAATACCCGACCCATTTCTTGAGAAGTGGTTGAATGGCTTGAAGCTTTACCGCCAGGTCCGCGTAGTTGACCTTCATGGCTTTGATCTGCTCGATCGGCTTGATCTCTTTCGGCGTCGGAACACCCGGATGCAGCGGAATTTGTGCGCAGTCCGCAAAAGCCAGCTTGCGTTCGGTCTCCTTCGAGACCAGGTACTCCATGAGCTTCTTTCCGTTGTCGGGGTGCGGGCCGCCACGAATCAGGGCGGCGGCGTTCGGGAGGATCAAGACGCCTATTTCGCCGGCGCCCTGGTCGGGATAGACGATTTCAATGGGCTTGCCATGGCGAAGCCGGTCCACGGCGTCGTCACTGTCTACGAGCGCAAACTCGAACTCGCCGGAGGCGACGAAGTCGGCGCTTTCCCCATTGCTGCCCGCGAGTTTCACCTTGTTTGCCTTCAGTCCATCCAAAAACTGCGTACCCTTTTCGTCGCCCCACAACGAG
>JAYTFO010000361.1:0-4198 GCA_043734305.1 Acidobacteriota bacterium
GTTGTTTACGAGCACGGCCTCGGCATTGACGGCAAGCCGATGGTCTATCTCGACCTGACGCACATCGATCGCAAAGTCCTCGACCGCAAGCTCGAAGGCATTCTGGAAATTTACGAGAAGTTTGTCGGCGACGATCCGCGCGACACACCCATGAAGATTTTCCCCGGCATGCACTACACGATGGGCGGACTGTGGGTGGACTACAAGCAATCCACGAACGTCCCCGGGATTTACGCGGCCGGCGAAGCCGAATACCAATACCACGGCGCCAATCGGCTGGGCGCGAACTCGCTAGTATCGTGCATCTACGGCGGATTCGTGTCCGGCCCGGCGGCGATGCAGTACGCGCGCGGACTGCAGAAGTCCGATGGCAACGGCCACCTCGACGCCGAACGCAAGCGTCAGCAGGAGATCAACGCCGGCCTGATGAGCGCCGACGGCAAAGAGAATCCGTTCCTTCTCTGGCGCGAACTCGGCAACCTGATGACCGAAAACTGCACAGTCATCCGCTACAACAAAAAGTGCATGGCCGCCGATGCCAAACTAGTGGAGTTGCTGGAACGTTTCCAACACATCAATCTGAGCGACCGTTCGCAGTGGGCGAATACCACGGTGGCCTTCGCGCGCCAACTCTACAACATGCTGCAACTTGCGCGCGTGATCGCCCAGGGAGCGGCCATGCGCGACGAATCACGCGGCGCCCACTACAAACCAGACTTCCCCGAGCGAGATGACAAGAACTGGATGAAGACCACCAAGGCAACGTTCGCGCCAGACGCCGATGAGCCGAAGTTTGAGTTCGAAGCAGTCGATGCATCGCTGATTCCGCCGCGGCCGAGGAAGTATGATGTGGCGAAGTAGTGTTGAGATCACATTTTTAGAATTGTCATCCTGAGCGAAGCGAATGACCTGCTTTCTTCAGCAGCGAGGAAAAGCGGTTCCTTCGCTTCGCTCAGGATG
The DNA here is from genome assembly GCA_043734305.1 of Acidobacteriota bacterium. Classification (GTDB taxonomy): domain Bacteria; phylum Acidobacteriota; class Terriglobia; order Terriglobales; family Acidobacteriaceae; genus Acidiflorens. The sequence goes on from JAYTFO010000361.1 coordinate 961, forward strand.
ACAATTCATGGATGTTTTAAGAGAAGAGTACGAGCGCTAAAGGCTAACAGCTAATGGCTACCAACAAAACCGTCACCCTCAAGATCAAGCGCCAACTCACCCCCGACGCCAAGCCGGTGTGGGAAGAGTTCGACGTGCCCAATCATCCCGGGATGAACGTCACCTCGGCGCTCATGGAGATTGCTGCCCATCCCGTGACGCGCGATGGCAAGAAGACTACGCCTGTCACCTACGATTCGAATTGTCTGGAGGAAGTTTGCGGGTCGTGCGCGATGCTGATCAACGGCAAGGCGCGGATGGCCTGCTCCGCGCTGCTCGATAAGTATGACCAGCCTATCAAACTGGAGCCGCTATCGAAATTTCCGCTGGTGCGCGATCTGTCGGTCGATCGCAGCGTGCTGTTTGAGAACTTGAAAAAAGTCAAAGCATGGGTGCCGGTCGATGGCACTTACGACCTCGGTCCCGGCCCGCGCCTCACCATGGAGGATCAGGAAATTTCGTATCCTCTGTCGCGTTGCATTTCCTGCTGTAGCTGCATGGAGGCTTGTCCGCAATTCAACGAGTCCACCGGATTCGTGGGCGCGGCTGCGATCTCGCAGGTGCGGCTTTTCAATACGCATCCCACCGGCAAAGCGCTTGCACGGGAGCGACTGTCCGCGTTGATGGGCGATGGCGGAATCCACGAATGCGGCTACTCCCAGAATTGCGTCGAGATTTGCCCGAAAGATATTCCTCTGACGAGGTCCATTACCGAAGTCGGCGGCCAAGTCATGAAACAGGCCATCGGAGATTTGTTCAGAAAGTAAACCGTAGTGCCGGCATCTTGCCGGCTGTCGCTAGCTTGCCCTGAGCTTGTCGTAGGGGCGTCCCGTCGGCGCATGTGGGAAACGTCCTCGGTACAACGGCGTGGGCGATACCTTATTGGATACCGAACCTTCCCTTTCCCCTGTGGGGGCGGGACGCCCCCACGACAGCCGGCAAGATGCCGGCGCTACTTTCATGAAACACCAGGCCCAGCGGCCCATCCAGCCGGTAACAGGTTACCAGTAACTTCCTTCCGTAACCGCCTTTTGGGCGATTCTTTCCCGGCTTGCTTGACGGGTGGGTTAGACTAACCACTCCTGCCGGGCTTTTTAGGCTGGCGGTTTCCTCGAATGATCAAAGCGTGGACGCGGTTCAATTCGCTGTTGGCGGTGGCAGTCGCGCTGGTTTTCGCGCACAGTGCGGCGTTTGCCCTGCACAGCACCGATCCGACTCGTCCTTCCGCCGGGAAGTCTCATCACAAATCAAGCCATCATCATCACTTGCGCTGGAACCCGCTGTTCCGTCCGTCGCACGATTCGCTGCTGCGTCAGAACGAAGAAATCGACCGCATCGATTTGCCGCGCATCAAGGACGACGACGAACTCGAAGCGCTGAAAGCTTCGCATGCGTTGGTCCCGATTGTCGAAAGCGAGTCGCTGAAAATTGAACACCGTCTCGATCCCGCGCGCCGCTATTGCCGTCCCTGGACGCGCGATTTCGTCGAAGACCTCAGCCAGGCTTACTACCAAAGATTCCATGCGCAGATTCAAGTGAACTCAGCGGTGCGCACGGTGAAAGTCCAGAAGAAGCTTCGTCGCCACAATAGCAACGCGGCGCCGGCCGAAGGCGACACGGCGTCATCGCATCTGGCGGGCGTCACGGTTGACCTGCAACGGCGCGGCATGTCGAAGGAGCAAGTGCTCTTCGTCGAACGCTATCTGTTTTACCTCCGCGAACTCGGACTCGTGGAGCCGGAAGAAGAACGCCGCCACTGGTGCTTTCATATCATGGTGTCCGACCACTACGCGGACTGGCGTCAGAGCCAGACTGTCTTCCCCGTGGCCCCCGCGGTCGACACCGAAGTTGCTGTCTCCGGCTCGAACTAACCTGCACGTCCTCAGCCTCCCAATCCCAATATGATCATCCTCATGGCCGGCCTTCCCGGAACCGGCAAGACCACGCTGGCGCGCGCGTTGGCGGAAAGCACTGCGGGATGCGTCCTAAGCAAAGACGAAATTCGCGCCGCTCTGTTTTCATCCGAGGACATCGAGTACTCCACAGCTCAGGACGATTTCTGCATGGAGATGATGCTCCATGCAGCACGCTTCCTTCTCAAGAAGAATCCAGAGCGCAAGATCTTTCTCGACGGCCGGACATTCTCCCACCACTACCAGATCGACCGCGTGCTCGCCTTTGCCGCCGAACTCGAACAGCGTTGGGTGATCCTGCAAACAACTTGTCCGGAAGAATCAGCACGCCGCCGGCTCGAACAAGACTCATCTCATCCCGCGCAGAATCGCAATTTCTCTCTGTACCTCGACGTGAAGGCTCGCTTCGAACCGATCGCCCATCCCAAGACCGTCATCGACACCGACCAGCCCTTAAAAGACTGCGTCCGTCAAGCTATAGTCGCCTTGGGCAATGGATAATCTGCGAAAACGCCAACCACCAAGGGCACGAAGGTCCACGAATGAACCCAGTAATTAGAACTCCTTCGTGATTCTTCGTGTCCTTGGCGGTTCAAGCTCTTCTCGCCCTCACATGAAGCTGATCCACTACCCTGTCTTGTCATGATCCCAACGTCCCTTCTCGTATAGAATCCTCTTTCACCTGTGAACATGTCTATGAACAAGCGAATGATGTGCCTTCCCGTGCTCTCAATGTCATTGCTCGTTTCCGCCAATGCGCAGAATGGAACGCCCGAGGTCAGCGCCAAGGCTCGCCAGATTCACGAGTCGGCGCTGATTGTCGACACCCACGCCGACACGCCGCAACGTTTTCTCGACGAGAATTTCGACATCGGATCTACCGACCCCAAGGACCACGGCCACGTCAGCCTCGATAAAGCCAAGGCAGGCAATCTTGGCGCTGAGTTCTTTTCCATCTGGGTGGAGCCTGAGACCAACCAGGGCCACTTCGCCCGCCACACGCTCGATCTGATCGATTCGGTTTATGAGCAGGCGGCGCGGCATCCCGACCGCATGATGATGGCGTTCAGCACCGACGATATCGAGCGTGCCCACAAAGAGAAGAAACTGGCTGCGCTGATGGGTATCGAAGGCGGTCACTCGATCGAAAACGATGTCCACCTGCTGCGCGATTTCTACCGCCTCGGCGTTCGTTACATGACTCTGAGCTGGTCGAATACCAACGAGTGGGCCGACTCCTCGGGCGATATCGACAATCCCAAGATCGAGCACCACAATGGCCTGAC
>JAYTFO010000362.1:0-3990 GCA_043734305.1 Acidobacteriota bacterium
ATCCCCGACTACGCCGGCGTGCTCAGTGTCGACCCCGCCGCCGTCACCAGCGAGGCGGCCGATGCCGAATACTTCGCCTGGTGCCTCCAGCTCCAGGAACTCATGCGCAACGGCTCCCAGCAGGCCAGTACCTGGAAAAGTCTCATCCGCCTTGGCGGCAAACCGCCCGACAGCGGCGCCCCCGTCGTCCCGAAATTCCCGACCGGCACACCCGTCGCCCCCGGGATCGAACCGCGCTTCCGCGCCTTAGCCCAGCAGATCAAAGCCGACCCCGCTTATAACCAATCCATCGGCGAAGCGCTCGGCATCGTCGGCCCCGAGCAGAGCGGCCCCGATTACGCCACGCTCAAGCCCGCCATCAAAGCCGTCATCAACGGCACCAAAGTCGATGTCGATTGGAATTGGGCCGGCTACCGCGCCTTCCTCTCCATGTGCGAAATCCAGGTCGACCGCGACGACACGAGCGGCTTCGTCCTCCTCGCGATGGACACCACCCCCGGCAACACCGACACCCACCCTTTCCCGGCCAAACCAGCGAAGTGGACCTACCGCGCCATCTATCACGCGGGCGATAGCAGAGTCGGCGAGTGGAGTAATCCGGTGAGCGTGACGGTAGGCGGTTAGCCGACCAATCCTCTCGCCACGCGGAACAAATTAGAACGGCCGGGCGTGCAAACGTCCGGCCGTTTTCGTCTTCATAGCGCAGCGTTGCCTCCAGCCGGTCTCGTCCTACAATGCTCGCGTGAGCCTGACCGAGATTAAGAAGGCGGTTGATGCGTTGCCACCCGACGAGTTGGCGGAATTAGCCGCCTTTATCCGTGAGCGGGACAATGCAACCTGGGATCGGCAAATTGACGGTGATTTTGCCGAAGGGGGGCGGCTGCACAATGTCGTAGCCGAAGTCGAAGCGGACATCCGCGCCGATCGACTTCACGATTTGTCGTGATCGGCAAAACGCACTGGCGTTTTTGGAAGCTTTTCGACGCGCTCCCGCCGCCAGTTCAGAAACTGCTCGCCGAACTTGCGTTGTATCGCGCGCAACGTTATGACCAGTTGCCTCAGCCGATAAGTGCGTGAAATATAAAAAACCTCCAATCGTGGAACGGGCTCTCGTTGTCCACGCGTGCGTGCCCGAGGAAAGATTTCAAGTTGCCGCCGATTCATGGGCGGCGGAACTCCACCCGGAATTTCCCCATGCCAAGGTGTTGAGCGAATGGACGCTCGAAGTCACCGAGAAGGACGGCATGCCGGTACTGGACCCAACGCGTCAGACGCTCACGCTTCGGCAAACTTTCTGGAAAATGAAAGGCGACAGAAAAGATCATGGCATCCAGCTTTGGCCTGACCGGATTTCCTTTAACCTCTTCGGAGCTCCGGGCGAGCCGAGGAGCTACGAAGAACTTGAGGCCCTCGAAGAACAATGGCTGAGGCGATGGGCTCAGCATTTTGAAGTGACGGAGTGCGGTGGAGTTACACTCCAGTATGTTAATTTGCTCGCAGAATCGACACTTCCGAAGTTCGTTAAGAAGAAATCACTGCATGTGGGGGAGGCGCTGAAGATGTTTCAGTCGATTCCCGGAGAACTGCATACCCTCCATCCGCCGTTCGATTTTCAGTTCAATATGGATGGCGAAACCACCGACCCGCCGTCACGCATTGGCGCGCACTGCGTGTCGATTAAGAAGAAATCAGGCGAAATTCCTTCCATGCATTTGCGTTTTACGGCAACAACACACATAGATAAGCGCTCCGTCGGGCTAGATAAGGTGACGACCGAGGCACGCTTAATGCATGATCTGATACTCCGTCAATTCGAAGCCTTCTTCACGGAAGAAGCAAAAGCGATGTTTCAACCATGCCAATCCTAGCTGCCGAGCCTGTCGAAAATGGGCGGAGCTATGCCGCGGCGCAGGAGCCGCGCACCGAGCAGATCCACTCGAGTCGCAGATTCGCCGAACAAGACGCGCAAACCTTCACCTTGACGCAGCGCCACTTTGTTGTCGGCGGGCAAACCCTTGTGCTGGATGAAAATCCCAGCATTGCCGTTTATCCCGGCCGGATGGAGTTCGAGGTCGTTGGCTGGGACATTCGTCTGCCATATGGAAAGCAAGGTGACATCGGTCGGGAGATGATCCGCCAGTTTTTGACTTTGCATGGCAAGGCCGAGCGGTCCGAGCTCACAGAGCAGGAGGAAGCGCACTGGGCTCGAATTTCTAAAGACGTCGACTACCGCCGGTTTACTAACGATCGCGCGCCCGCGCATTATGTAACTGGAACGCTAGTTGATCGCCACGATGATTCATGTCGCGTGGAGTGGCATGACGGGGCACACGAGCAGATCAGAGGGAAAGTGGCTTTAGCGTTTCGGATTCTCGAGCCCGGAGAACGCTTCACGGCATTCGCGAAGTTCGGCGCTGGCAATAGTCTGCAGGAGATTCAAAGCCTTTCGCCCCGTTCGCCGATCGCTAACGATGGGGAGCGGATGTGGCGCGAGTGGCCCGCGAACCGCTAGTCCTCGACTTCTGGGATGTCGGACAGGGCGATGCCACTGTTGTTCGGCCCACGCCCAATCGCGCGTTTATAATCGATGTTGGACCCCGAAATAGCCCGATCGTTGACTGGATAATCCGGAATCCCGCAATCGGCATTGACGGCATCGTCCTAACCCACAACGATGCCGACCATGCGGGAGCATTATCGGCACTAATCGACGCGGCGAGTTCGCGCATTGGATGCGTTTATTTTCTGCAAGATCGCTGCAAGAAGGATGCATCGTTCGTAAAGCTCTTCTCCCGATTAGACGAGGCGTTCAAAGCTGGTGAATTAAAGAAAGTCACACGGCTCGAAGCGCCTGGCGTAATTTGGCATGACACTACAAAAACCGTCGAGATCGCCGTTCGTTACCCGTCTGTGCTGGAAAACATCGCCGCGGACGACGCGAATGAAACCTCCGGAATCCTTACGCTAACCGTTCAGGGGATAGTGAAGGTATTGTGGGCCAGTGATTCGCCGATTGAGATGGTCGCGAAGCACTGCTCGGGCTCCAAGCCCGATTATATGCTCGGCCCCCATCATGGCGCGCCTAGTGACAGAGCGCATACCGCGGCGGAGGGTTGGCTACGAGATATCGGCGCGCAGATAAATCTAATTTCGGTGGGCTCTCGTAACGGTTACAACCATCCACAGGTCAGTTTCATGCGAAAGACTCTCCATGCTGGAAGCCGTGTCGTTTGCACTCAGCTCACCCCGCTGTGTGACAAGATGCGAAAAAAGGACGTCGTAAAGAGCCATGCTCGTTACGCTCTCCCGCAGCCAAGAACTGGGATCGCTTGCCGAGGCCCTTCTCGCGTGATGCTTCTCCCGAGTGATGATCTCATCGGCGATGATTTGGATGCTGTACATCAGGAGGCAATTCGCGGTTTGCAACGCCCGAAGTGTCTCCGCCTTGCGCCGGGTCCTGTGGCGTAGAAATAGGAATCCATGCATGTTGGCCATAGAGGCCGGCAACGGCTTCGCGGGCGCGATGCTGAACGCGATTCCCGGGTTTCGTGCTTATGAAAAAATCCTTTGCTCGACTTCTTCTGTTCGGTGAGACCCGTCGCGGTATGTGCAAAAGCATTGTCGCCGCGACACTCGCCGCCGGCGCGCTTCTCGCCGTTGCCAATGATGCGCAGGCTGTCGTCACGACCTTCGCCTCGTTCTCGCCCAGCGGCTCGACGGCCAACGTTCTCTGGACCAACAGCAACGGCGCGGCCGGGACCGGCACTGGCGGGACGTTTATCTCGACGGCGACCGCCACCTCCACCGTGGTGGCGGCGCGACTGGTGAAGTTCTCCTTCCTGCAACCGGACCTGGCGCCTTACATTACGAACGCGAACGCGACTCTGACGCTGAACGCGACGGTGCCGACGGGCAACCGGGCGGTCCTCGCCGGGCTTCTGATTCAAGGCGCCATCCAAGGTTCGTTCACGTTCAAAACCACTGCGCCGA
>JAYTFO010000363.1:0-2543 GCA_043734305.1 Acidobacteriota bacterium
GGGGGCGGGTCGTTTCACTCACTGGCAATTTTGCGGTGGGGTTTGACAGCCAGGCAGCGGGAAAAAATTTGCGACACCTGCTGAAGTTCCTCTTCCTTCAAGCGGACCGCGCCGCCGAGTTTTCCGGTTAGCGCCTGGTTGATCTCCGGCAGCGGCCGGCCTTGAAGCATGCTCATAAGTTGCGTCCACTCATTGGCGACGGCGCTGCGCTCGTCAGTATCGGCGTCCTCGCAGAATTGATCGGCGGCTTCGACTGGCGTGCCGTATTCGTCGGCTACATCTTCGTGGAAGTAGCCGCGCAAAAAAGCACGCAGGGCGGGAAACTTTGCGGCAGTAATTTCCGGATTCGGACTGGGACTCTTCGTAGTCATGAGCGGCACTCCGGGTAGGATGTCAGGACGTAATAGCTGGGTGCAACATATTTCAGAACGACGACCGCGTGCGAGCAGGGGCGCGACTGGCTGTCGCCGCGGTTGATGGTGCGTCCGATGGGCTGGTTGCTGTCGTAGTCAAGGACCAGGTTGGGGCGTCCGCCGGAGCGATTCAGCCAGCGTTGAATGCGGTCCTGCGAAACGGCGATGGCGGAACCGATGGCGTGCTCGGCGGTAGCGCGGTCGGTGTACGTCGATGCGCCGGAGATATTGCGCTCATGTTGGAGGCGCTCGCGGAGTTGGTCGTCGGTGCGGCCCACATGCTTGCGCAGGACGTGGCCTCCGGCGGCTTCGTCCTGATTGAGATCGCGTGGCGAGCCTTGCCACGACTCAGCATGGGAGTCGGTTCGGCTCGGAGTGCCGGTGCTCGTGCTCTCCGCCGACGGCGGTGGCTGACACGACGTCGTCGCAACCAGAGCCAGCGCAATGATCGCGCAAGTTAGAAATCGCTGTGTCATTGATCCCCGGGAAAAACCGAACTCAATCGTGCGGAGATTGTCCTCCCAAAGTGGGTGCGCGGGCAAGTCTCGCGGAGTGACTGGTGGAGTGACTGGCCGGGCGTGTCCTGCGAGACTTCGGGGTTGGCGGGATAGGAGCTCTTAACCGCAAAGGTCGCAGAGAAGTGCCGCTCGCAAAGATGCCCATGGGAGCGAAGTGAGCGGCGCCGCCATCGGAAAATGCCGGCGCGGCGCTACACTCCCGCCGTCATCGCCTTCGTTTGCAGCCCGATCAACCGGCGCATTTCCTCCAGCAGCCAGTCCACTTCCTGATGGTTGCGGATGGTGCGACCGAGCGTCGCTTTCTTGCCGTTGCTCAACGTGAGTTCGATGTCGTAGTAGGGCGTGCCGCTTCCGCCACCTTGCTGGCTCTTAATCGCGCTGCTGATGGAGGCGATCTCAGGGAATGCGAAATGCTGCCCTTTACCGCCACCCAGAAAGCCATCCTGAAGAAGTAATTCTCCCTTGCCGATCCCGACCCGGGTTGTGCCCAGCCACATCTGCGCTGCAATGTAGAGCAGGAGCAATGAAAAGAATCCGAACACGATGGGGAAGAGCATGGGCGCGCGCGAACCGGCTAGGAAGAACGTAACGGTACTGAAGATCGCCGTGAAGCCGGTGACTCCTGCGGCAAAGCCTTTGTTGCGGGCGGCTGGAAAATAAAACTCGACGCCGGCAGCGCTCTCTGTAATCACGACGGTCAAGGTACTCGGGCGCGTAATGTCACGGGGAGACCCGTTGACCGTGTTTTCCGGATCGGGGTGCGCGGGCGTTTGTGCCGTGCGAAATACGGGTACTTCGAAAACGTCGTGGTAGTCGACGCCGGGGACATCGGCCAGCGCTTCGAGCTGCCAGAGGATGACGTCGCCGGGGCTACGGGTTGCGGTCGGCTGCGCGTCCCCTGGAATGCGGAAGTTTGCCGGGATGGAAGTTCCCGCCGGTCCAGGATACATCTGAGCCGGTGAAAGCTTCGTTTCTCCGCGCCAGAGAATGTGCTCCCAGGTATTTCGGGAATCGCCCGAACCGCTCGTCACCCGGTTCACACACGAGAGCCGCAGTTGAATGCCATGCTCGGGCGTGCTTCGGAATCGTGCCTGAATCATGCCTTTCAGCTCGCCACCGATGACGCCCGGCACGGTTGTCATCTCAAAGTAGGTCCTGCCGAATTCCCTGTAAGCCAGCGCCAGGCGAATCGCCCGCACCAGCAGGAACACGCCAACGAGCGGAAACATCAGACCCAGATAGGCGATGGGCTTCTTTGCGGCCTGCTGCGGAAGGAACACCAGAATCGGCATGGAAACCAGGTTCCACACGACGGCGAATGCCCAGGCGGCGATCATCCCGGTCCGCGTGTTGCCCTGGATGCGCCCCTGCGCCCAGTCCTCGCGCCACAGCCAGCGTTCGGCGGGATGCTCGGCTTGCGCGCGCTGCTGCTTCTTGAGGACCCGGCCGCCGAAAACCGCTGCGTAAAGCAGTCCGAACCCAACCGCACTGAACACCAATCCGAAGGGCAGCAAGAGCCAACTGTTCGGCTGGCCGGTGCCGTCGATCATCTGGCGAATCGCCGTGAAGAAGGCGAACAGCCCGAACCCGGCAAAAGGCAGCGCGAACAGGC
>JAYTFO010000364.1:0-5197 GCA_043734305.1 Acidobacteriota bacterium
GTGCTGGTGGAGCAGGAAGGCGAAGCCTTCTTCGATGTTGTCGAGCAGTTGCGCCGATTGCTGATCCAACACCGCGAGGCATATATTCCTGGCGCGACCGCGGAGCAGAAAGTCCACCACACTCTGATCACGCGCGCTCGCGAGATCATCAGCGCCCTCCCGGTCGAGAGCGCATATCGCATCACCAAAGCATTCGCCATTTATTTCGAACTCACCAATCTCGCCGAGACCAATCATCGCCAGCGCCGTCGCCGCGCCGCGCGCCTGCCGGACGGAAAAACGCCGGGCCGGAAGACGCCGATGGCCGGCTCATTCAGCGGCACCCTGGTCCGCCTGCACCGCGCGGGCATCGACGCCGATGACCTCCTCGAAGCGCTCAATAAAGTTAAAGTCACGCCCGTCTTCACCGCGCACCCCACGGAAATCACGCGCCACACCATCCGCCTGAAGCGCCGGCGCATCGCAACCTATCTTCAGAAGCTCGATCAGTTGCCGCTTTCCGACTCCGAAGCGCTCGAATATGAATCGCTGATCCTCGCCGAGATCACCGCCCTCTGGCAGACCGATGAAGTCCGCCTCAACAAACCGACCGTGCGCGACGAGATTCACATGGGCCTCGATTACTTTCCCATGTCCTTGTTCGACGCTCTTCCAGGCCTGTTTGCGGAGCTGCAAGAATCGCTGCAAACTGTCTACAAAACCGACGCCGAACTTCCTGACCTGCTCTCCTTCGGCTCCTGGATCGGCGGCGACCGCGACGGCAATCCCTTCGTCACCGCCGCCTCCACGCTCGATGCCGTGGACCAGGCGCGCCACGTGGTCATCGACCACTACATCGCCGAGACCACTCGCCTCATCACGCAATTGAGTATGTCCACCCGCCGCATCGCCGTGTCCGACGCCCTCTCCGAGCGCGTCGGCAAATACGACAAATTACTCGGCGAAAAATATTCGCGCTGGAAACAGATCACCGCCGCCGAATCCTATCGCCACTTTCTCGAATTTCTGATTGCCCGCCTCCGCTTCACCCGCAAGTCGTCAAAGCATCCGCACGCCTACAAGTCGCCGCAGCAATTTGAGGAAGATCTCAATATCATCCGCGACAGCCTGTGTGCGAATCACGGCCACCGGCTCGCGAAACTGGTTGCGCCGCTCCTGCGCAAGGTGCGCACCTTCGGATTCCACCTGCACGCGCTCGACATTCGCCAGCACTCTCGCGTCCTGTCCACCGCGCTAGCGGAGTCGGCATCGGCGGGAAGCAGGAAGGCTGGTGCCGCCCGCGATCTCTCCGCGCCGTCGGCCGAACTGATCGAGACTTTTCGCGCCATCGCCGAAATAAAAAAGACGCACTCTGCCGAATCGATCCGCAATTTTGTCATCAGCAACGCCCAGTCCGAACACGACATCTTCGCGGTGGTTCAACTCGCCGCGTCGGGGGGTGTATCGATCGCCGCCCGCAAGGACGATCCCGGCCTCATGCCCGTGCCTCTTTTCGAATCGATCGATGCGCTGCGCTCCTCGCCGGCCATCATGCGTCGCGTCTGGAAGGCTGCCGAGTTCCAGCCGCTGCTCGACTCATGGGGACGCAACCACGAAGTTATGCTCGGCTACTCCGACTCCAATAAAGATGGAGGCATGCTCACCAGTACCTGGGAATTGCACAAAGCGCAACACGACCTGCATGAAGCCGCCCGCGAATGTGGAGTGCAACTGCGCATCTTCCACGGCCGCGGTGGCACCGTGGGTCGCGGCGGAGGCCCCACGCACGCCGCCATCCTCGCGCAACCCGCCGGAGATTTTTCCGGCGCGATCCGCATCACCGAACAAGGCGAAGTCCTGAGCTGGAAATATGCGGACCCCGTGCTCGCCGAGTGGAATCTCGAAATCATGATCGCGGCCTGCCTCGAAGCGGTGACCATTCCGGCACAAGATGCTCCCGAAGCCAAGCAGCACTGGGACGAAGCCATGGAAGCGATGTCCGCCGACGCCTTCGCCTTCTATCGCAAACACATCGCCGAAAATCCTGATGTCCTCGAATATTTCGAGCAGGCCACGCCCGTCAACGAACTGGAGCACGCCCGTATCGGATCGCGTCCCGCCCGCCGTACCGCGAATCGCAGCCTCGACGATCTGCGCGCGATTCCCTGGGTCTTTGGCTGGATGCAAAGCCGCCACGCCGTCCCCGCGTGGTTCGGAGTCGGCCATGCCCTCGAGCGTTTCGCGAAGCGCAACACCAATCACGCGCAACTACTAACAGAGATGATGCAGGGATTTCCACTCTTCGCGAGCCTGATTCGCAGCGTGGAAATCGCCATGGCGAAAGCCGACTTCGGAATCGCCCGCCACTACGCCGATCTGGTCCCCGACGAAACTCTGCGCAACCGCGTCTTCGAAATGTTGCGTCAGGAATTCGAACGCGCCCGTCAGCAAGTCCTCGCCGTCACCGGCCAGCAGGAATTACTGGAAAAGAATCCTGTCCTCTTCCGATCTGTCCGCCTGCGCAACCCGTATGTTGATCCGCTCAGCTTGATCCAAGTCGACCTGCTCCGCCGCAAACGCTCCGGCGCGGCCGACCCATCGCTTGACTACGCCATCGGCGCCACCATGAATGGCATCGCTGCGGGCCTGCACAATACGGGGTAGGTTTTCTTGGCGTTCTTTGCGGGTCTCCTTAGCGTCCTTTGCGGTTACAAGCTTTGGATCTCGCGATGAGTCAGGGAAAAAGCCTTTAACCGCAAAGTTCGCCAAGAAAACCCGCCAAGGACGCAAAGAAGGGCTCAAGCATACCGATTTCGTCCCGTCCGCATCCAACCTTGCGAGACCCGGTTCTAAGGGCATAAGGTTGCACAGGATGAAATTACTCGCTAGCATAGCGGTTCTCCTGGTCGTCGGCCTCGCCACACATCCCGCCACCGCCCAGACCCTCGCCAAGCGCCTCATCCTGAAAGATGGCTCCTACCAACTCGCCGCGAAGTACGAAATCAAGGGAGAACGCGTCCGCTACTACAGTGCCGAGCGCGGCGAGTGGGAAGAAATTCCCAAGAACCTCATCGACTGGGACGCCACCGAGAAATACGAGCAAGGACGCTTGCAAGGCGCGCCCGCTCCCGAAGCCGTCGCGCTCGACAAAGAGCTTGAAGCCGAGCAGAAAGCTGAAGAGGCACGATCACCCAGGGTAGCGCCCGGCCTGCGCCTGCCCGAAGACGGCGGCGTTTTCCTGCTCGACACTTTTCAGAATCATCCCCAACTGGACGAACTCCATCAGTCCGGCGGCGAACTGGACAAAAATAGGAAGTCGAACATCTTGCGGGCCGTGATTAATCCTCTGGCCAGTGCCAGGCAGCCCATCGAACTCGACGGCGTGCGCGCCAAGATTCAGTCCCACACTGGAGTGCCCGCCATCTATGTGAACATTGACCCGCACGATGCGAACGGCGCTACTGTGCCTGCGAAAGGCGAGCCCCCGCCTCTGCCGCCCGGCGACCGTTTCAAGATCGTTCGCGCACAAGTGAAGAATGGAAAGCGTATCGCCGGCGGCATCAAGATCGCACCCTACGGCAAGGTCAAGCCGGACGAAAGATTTGTCCCGGCCACCGTACAGGAACTCACCGGCGGTTGGGTCAAGCTATCTCCCACGCAACCCCTCGCAAACGGAGAATACGCCGTCGTAGAGATGCTCGGCAAAGAAGGCATGAATCTCTACGTCTGGGATTTCGGAGTGAGTCCCTCAGCCCCCGCCAACGCCTCCGATGCAAAGAAAACGCCGGATGCTCCCGAAGGTGTGAAGAAGCGCGACAAACCATAGCTCTCCATCGAGTGTCGGCGAAACTCGTAGGGGTCTAGGTATTGTAGGCGTTGACAGTCCGAAAGTTCGCGCCTGATTCTATTTACTAAGAAGACCGGAGACAGGAAACGAAACTCCAACGCCGCTACTCGCCGCTCTCCAACAGCCCACGCGACGCCACTCCAATATTGTCCCGTGTGCTGTTCTTGACGGCGTACATCATTTCGTCCGCTTGGCGGATGACGTCGTGGGGCGTTTGCGCGTCGTGCGGAAAAGTCGCCAGTCCCATGCTTGCCCGGACTTCGATCTTTTCCCCCAGGTCGGTGGTGAAGTTCCCAGTGCGCAGTGAATCCTGCAATCGTTTTGCAACCACCACCGCCTGATCTTTTCCAGTTTGCGGCAGCAGCACCACAAATTCGTCTCCACCGTAACGAAACGCAAAATCAATCAGCCGGAGTTGCGCCTTGATCAGGTATCCAACTTCCGCCAGCAGCCGGCTTCCCACCAGATGTCCCTTCGTGTCATTGACCTGCTTGAAGTGATCGAGGTCAATAAAGATCACGCTGAACTCATACCCAAATCGTGCCGAACGGTAAACCTCGGTTTCCAGCGTCTTATAAAGATGACGCGCATTGAACAGCCCGGTGCAGTCGTCCGTGATGGTAAGTTCCTGAATCTTTTCGACCGCCTTGGCGTTCTCAATGGAAATTGCCGCGTAGTCGCACAGTGCCTGCAGGAAAAACATTTCCTGCTCCCGCAGACCATTCACATCCACGTTCACCAGTTGGATCACGCCCAGCACGCGATGCCGTGAGCGCAACGGCACGCAGATAATCGACTGCGTCTGCCAGCGCGTCATCTCATCCAGCCGAGGCGAAAATCGCGGATCGCTCGCCACATCCGGAACGATCAGCGTCTCCCCGTGCTTCGCCACCCAGCCCGCGATCCCTTCCCCCACCTTCACCCGGGCATTGGCCAGCACCTCAGCCGCCGCGCCCACCGCGATCGCAAAATATAATTCCTCTTTTTGCTCATCCACCATCAGCAGCGACCAGGTTTCCGGACAGAAATATTCCGCCATCTTTTCCATGATCGTTTGCAGGATGGAATCCAGGTCGAGCGACGACGTCAGAGCTTTAGCCACATCGTGAAAGATGGTCAGCTCTTGCGACAAGCGAGTTGGGGACGTGCCCGCTGCCTCCGACATACACTCCTCGGCCTGATTTGGGAAGTATTCGGATTATAGGTTTGGCCGCACCAGCCGGGCAATGCACGTTAGTAATAGGAACCTGCAAACCAACTAGCCCGCCAATCCCCTCATTTCCCCGCGTCCAGCGCCCCGCCCCGAATGCAGACAGACCGGGTGACCCAGACAAGTGCGACCACCGGAACTCCGGAGGGTGCCCCGTCCAA
>JAYTFO010000365.1:0-6844 GCA_043734305.1 Acidobacteriota bacterium
CGGCCCATCTGAAAAGCGGAGCATTCGACGTCGCGGGCGTGACTTTGCCCGGAACGCCTTTCGTGATCGTGGGCCACAACCAGCGCATCGGCTGGGGATTCACCAACGTGGGGCCGACTGTCGAAGATGTATTCATCGAAGAGTTCAACGATCAAGGGCAGTACAAAACGCCCGCAGGCTGGCGCGATCCGCAGCACCGGCAGGAAGTCATCCACGTGAAAGGCCAGCCGGACGTGACTCTCGACGTAGTGACCACGCGCCACGGCCCCATCATCACCGACCTGGTGCCGGGAGAGACTCGCAAAATCGCGCTGCGCTGGATTCTCTACGACGGCATGACTCTGCCCTTTTTCGACGTGAACTCAGCGCAGAACTGGGATGAATTTAGCAAGGCGTTTTCTATTTTCGTAGCGCCCGGACAAAACGTCATGTACGCCGACGTCGACGGTCACATCGGATACCAGGCCACGGGCAAGATTCCGCTCCGCGCATCGGGCGACGGCAGCCTTCCTGTCCGCGGCAGCGATGACGCGCATGAATGGAAGGGCTACATCCCGTTCGACGAGATGCCGCGCGTGTACGATCCGCCGTCGGGTGTGCTGGCGAGCGCGAACGGCCGCATCGCTCCTGACGGATACAAATATTCCATCAGCACCGAGTGGGAAGCGCCGTGGCGAACGGATCGCATTTATCGCGTGTTGGAATCGGGCAAGAAGTTCGCGCCCGCCGACATGCTCACGCTGCAAATGGACGTCTCGTCCACCTACGACCGTTTCTGCGCCGATAAGTTCGTCTATGCGCTCGACCACGCCGGCAAACTTTCCGATCGAACGAAGAAAGCCGCCGACATTCTGCGCGACTGGGATGGACGCATGTCGTCCGACTCCCCCGCGCCTGCCATTGAGACCCGATCCCGGCAGGAACTGGCGCGCCTGATTCTGGAACCCAAGCTCGGCCCCGCACCAGACGGCGCAACGGGCGCCACTTCCGGCGCTCTGAACTGGAAGAGTTATCGCTGGGGTATGTCGACGGTATGGATGGAAAACATCCTCACCAAACAGCCGGCACGCTGGCTGCCGCCCGGATACAACAACTTTCAGGGATTGTTAGTGGCCGCCGTCGAGAACGCGCTCAAGCAATCGGAAGTTCCCGCCGACGTGAGCCAATGGAAGTGGGGCAAGATCTATCCAGTAGAGGTCGAACACCCCGTCCTGAGCCATCTGCCGCTGATTGGAAAATTCACCGGCCCAGGCCAGCATCCGCTGAGCGGAAGCGGATTCACGGTGAAGGCGGTGGGAAAAGCGTTTGGGCCGTCGGAGCGCGTAACCTGGAACTTCGCGGATTTCGATAAGAGCACTCTGAATCTGGTGACGGGTGAAAGCGGAATTTTTCTCAGCAAACATTACATGGACCAGTGGCCGTCCTGGTATGCAGGGAGAACCTTCAACTTCGCCTTCTCCTCCGCCAAAGAGGAGCAACGCAAGAAGCACGAGATGACGCTGGAGCCGCGGTGAAGCAGCTCTTAGCTCTTAGCTTCTAGCTTTTGGCTCTTTAGATCCGCAACTTGTAGTGCACACCATTAAGAATTGTCATCCTGAACGAAGCGAAGGACCTGCTTTCCTCCACTGTTGAAGAAAGCAGGTCCTTCACTTCGTTCAGGATGACAATTTCCAAACCAATGGGGATGGAAAATTCCCCTGCTCATCGCTCCTAACACCGAAGACCTAACACCTGAGACCTGCCCCCTATGAGACCTGCCCCTAAAAATCCACAACCTTCACATCGATCACCTCACCGGAGATGTCGAGTTGGGTCTTCTGAAGTTTGGCGGTGGTGGTGTCGTAGATCGCGAGTTCTCCGCCCTGCGCTACATACACCGTGTGGCGCGTGGAAATGGGCTCGAGGCCGGTGACGTCGCCATTGGCGGGAGGAATCACCGGGACATCTGGGGTGAGTGTGTTGTAGATGGAAAGGCAGCCGCGGACTTCATCGCCGGTATTGACGGCAAAGATTTGTGTACAGGTGTGCGATCCCACGAAGAGTTGACCATCGGCTCCCAGGGCCATCCGGTTGTGGTAGCCGTCGGTGATGACGATGTTCGCTGGGTTGGTGACTGCCATGCTCGTGATGTCAAACACCGTGAGCAGGCCACACGACACTGACTTTGTGGTCTGACCGCCGGTACAGGGAAACGGGTCGGGGTTCGGTATCGGCGTGCCTGCCAGATACATCGTGGTGCCGTCCAGCAGCGCCGCAGTCGCCGCGGGCACGTTCACGGGCGCACAGACTCCAAAAGGCAGACAGGTAAAATTCGACAGCTCGAGCTTCTGAACGCTGGCCTGGGTTCCGCCGCACTGCGCTCCGCAATTCACGACGTAGGCGGTATTGTCGTCCTGGCTGAAGAAGGCAGTCACGGGGCGGTCAAAACCTGGAATGGTGATCACCGTCGGGGCACCCGTGCCAAACGTGACGAGGGCGACCGAATTCGAGTTGTCGCTGAAGGCCAGCAGCCGATTGCCGCTGTGGCCGAGAGCCAGGAAGCGTACCGCGGGCACGTCGAGTTCCCCCGTAAACCCACCGTTATTCAGATTGAGCATCTTCACCGCACCCGGAGATTGCCCCACCACAGACGCGGTGGGAACGGCAATGTAGGCGGTCTGGCTGTCTGGGGAGACTACGAAACTTTCAGTAAAACCTGGCAAAAAGATGCTCGTCGAAGCGGTCTCGCCTCCGTTATTGATGAGCGTCAAGCGGTTGTCGGTCGGGCTGAAGACCAGAGTCTGCACATGGTTGGGCGTGACCACCATCGGACCAGGTGCCGCGCCTGCTTGAATCGGTGCCACGGGGGCGCGAACGTCCTTCTGCGCGTCAATGATCTGTATGCCAGAGGCGAAAGTCACGTCCTGAGTGAGAAAGGCGCGAAATTTCAGACCGCTGCGGCCACCGTTTGTACTAGCGCTGCTGCTCGAACCGCTGCAGCTCAGCAACAGCAAACTGACGGACAACAAAAGCGACACCAGTATCAGGGCTCTTTTCAAACCGGGAACTCCAACAGTAAGCAGGATAATCACTTAGATGTAAGAGTTGGATTATAGCAAAGCCTGAAACGTTGCCTGCCCTTCGCAATTCAGAATTGCGACGAAATTTGGCTTTCCAGTCGATCGCAGTTCGACCGAATCCGCATCACAGGAAGAACTGTTTCAGCGCCTCCATATGGACCTGCTCTTTGGCGACTGCCGCGCCGACTCGTTGCATGTTGCCCATCTGATCGACCGCGTCCATTTCGCGGACCTTCACGGGGTCGATGTCTGTGAGTCCGAGCCCATCCAGGCGAGCACGGGTCAAGCTAACGGTGATGCGCTGATAAGTCAGCAGTTTCTTGGCGGCCAACCCTGCGCCCATGAATGCCAGCGTGGTCTCTCCCGGAGCGCCGCTGGCACGCATCGCATCTCGTTCCGCCCCAGACACAACCACGGGGCCGGCCGGGTGCTCTCCGATCAGGTGCATCAACACATTCTGCTGAAGGTTGGCATCGCCCATCAACCCTTTGACGGTATATCGCGCCCAGTCGAGTAGGTTGTAGCCCGAAGCTTTGCCCTCATCGATCGTGGCGGAGTTGAATCCCGTTCCCAGCGAGAGCAGCAACAGTTTGTCCGTGCCGGTAGGCCATTCGAAGCTGTATTGCGGGTCGGTGGCTTCAAGAAAGAGCTGGAGCGACGGATTGTTGTAGGTGCTCACACCGCCGTCGATGAACTCGTAGTTGTGGATCTGACCCTGCTCGTCCGGCACTGTCATTTCTTGCGGCGGAAAAAACGTCGGAGCAGCAGAACTTGCCCGCACGATCTGCCACAGCGGCAGAGACGCGTTGGTGTTGTAGTACTTCCCCTTTTTATTGTTGGTGAAAAACCAGGTCGTTCCCTGAGTTGCGTTCTTGGCAACAATCAGAATCTGAGTGCGGAACTTCGGGCTGCCCAGGGTCGTGTCTTCGCCGAACACTTCCTTGAGATGCCGTTCCAGCGGCCCGCTCGGATAGCCATGCCAGAAACGAATGGGGAAAAATACTTTCGTGAAAATGTCGTCGCCAAAATTGAGATAGAAATCGCGCAACTGAGCGGCTTTCAGTCCGAGGCAGAGGCCAGCGGCCAGAATCGAGCCGGTACTGGTGCCGCCAATCAGGTCGAACCGCTCGCAGAGCGGCAGTTGTTGCCCGGTAATGTCGTCCAGTTGCTTTTCGATCAGGATCAGAGCTTCGGCAGGAATCAGTCCGGCCAAGCCTCCACCGTCGATGGAGAGGAGACGCTTCGGGCGAGCGGGAAAAGGAGTCACGGCAGCATTCATACTTTCCTCAATCTGGGGAAGAAGAAAGTAAAAAGTTAAGGGAAGGACTGGAACATTAGTGCGACTCCCCGGCGACTGTCAAGAGGATTGCGTGAACCGAATTTCTTCGCGAACTTTGCGTGGCCTTTGCGAACTTTGCGGTTAAAGGCTTGCGTCCGAGCGTCAGTGCAAAGTCTTGAACCGCAAAGTTCGCAAAGAAAGGCCGCGAAGAGCGCAAAGACCCCTGAGTCAGGACACTCGCCCAGATGCGTCCTCCCGCCGCTTCTTGTATTCTCAAGAAGATGGCTGGAAATTTCCTAGAACGGCTCAGCAAGTCGCCCGTACTCTGTGACGGAGCGATGGGGACGCTGCTGTACTCCAAGGGCATCTTCATCAATCAGTGTTATGACGAACTGAATCTCTCGCAGCCGGAGCTGATCCGCGGCATTCATCACGAATATCTCCAGTCGGGCGCGGAGATTGTCGAGACCAACACCTTTGGCGCCAACAGTTTCCGGCTGGCGCGGCACAGCCTGGCCGACCGGGTGCGCGAAGTCAACCAGGCGGGAGTCCGAGTGGCCCGCGAGGCTGCCAAGAGCTTCGACGTGTTCGTGGCCGGATCGGTCGGCCCCATCGGAGTTCGCATCGAGCCGCTGGGAAAAGTCTCGCTGGAAGAAGCGCGCACCGCATTTCGCGAACAAGTCGCAGCGCTGTCCGAGGGCGGCGTCGACCTGCTGATGCTGGAGACTTTCGGTTACCTGGAAGAACTTCACCAAGCCGTGCTGGCCTGTCGTGACGTCAATCCTAAAATCCCGGTGGTCGCGCATGTAACGATCGATGAAGACGGGAACTGCCTCGACGGAGCCGACCCGGAAACCTTCGCCGCGCGACTCACTGAGTGGAAAGTCGATGTCATCGGTATCAATTGCAGTGTGGGACCGGTGGCCATGCTGGACGCGATCGAACGGGTGCGCGCGGCCACTGACCTTCCGCTGGCCACGCAACCGAACGCCGGCATGCCGCGGTCGGTGGAGGGACGCAACATCTACCTCTGCTCTCCGGAGTACATGGCGAGTTACGCGCGTAAATTCGTGGCGGCCGGCGTGAGCCTGATCGGCGGATGCTGCGGGACGACGCCCGAACATATTCGCGCCATGAAGTCGGCAATGCGCGCAGGAGAAGCCCGGCAGAAGGCCGCAGTCTCGGGCGTTCATCACGATCATGCAGCACCCTCGGCGGCGGCCAGCACTCCGCTCGCCGAAAGGTCGCGGCTGGGAGCGAAGCTTGCCCGCGGCGAATTTGTGGCGATGGTGGAGATCGTGCCCCCGAAGGGGATCGACATTCGCAAGGAAGTCGAGGGCGCGAAATTCCTTAAGTCGGTAGGCGTGGACGCGATCAACATTCCGGACAGCCCGCGCGCCTCGGCCCGGATGAGCAACCAGGCGCTGTCTCTATTGATGCAGCAGGAGGTTGGGATCGAGGCGATTCTGCACTACACCTGCCGCGATCGAAACGTACTCGGCATCCAGTCGGATTTGCTGGGGGCGGCGGCAACGGGGATCCGCAACCTGATCTGCATTACCGGCGATCCGCCGAAAATGGGCAATTATCCCGATGCCACGGCCGTCTTCGATGTGGACGCAATCGGATTGGTGAACATCGTCCGCAACCTGAACCGGGGCCTCGATCTGGGCGGGAATACGATTGGCAAAGGCACCGGATTTGTTATCGGCGTGGGAGCGAATCCGGGCTTGCCGAACCTGGACGAAGAAATTCGCCGCTTTGAATACAAGGTGGGAGCGGGCGCGGAGTATGTTGTGACGCAGCCGGTCTTCGATCTCAACCTGCTGGAGAACTTCCTGAAACATATCGAGCATTGCCGCATCCCAGTTGTGGCGGGGATCTGGCCGCTGGTCAGCGCGCGCAACGCCGAGTTCATGAAGAACGAGTTGCGGGTTTCCGTTCCGGACGCGATCTTGAAAAGGATGAACGACGCCCCCACGCCGGAAGCGGCTCGTGAAGAAGGCATTGCGATCGCACGCGAGATGTTGAAGGCCGTCCGCGACCGGGTGCAGGGAGCCCAGATCAGCGCGCCGCAGGGAAGATACAGCTCCGCGGTGGATGTTCTGGAAGCACTCGGTTAGGCGCTAAGCGGTTGCCGAATCGTTATTGTGCAAAAGCGGCACAATAAATTTTTAGATTAGACCGATTTCATTGGACATCCAGCGCAAGAAGCGGCATTAAAATAGAGGACAGGAGCAATCGGCTTGGCCAAATTCGAAGAATGCCTCGAGCGTCTCGAGAAGATCGTCCAGGAACTCGAAAAAGGCGAGGTTCCCCTGGAGAAGTCGCTGACGCTGTTTGAAGAAGGCATGCAGCTTTCGGCTTCCTGCCGGAAACAACTGGAAGACGCCGAAGGCAAAGTAGAAATTTTGTTGAAGCAGAACGGCAAGCTCCAAACGGTACCGTTCGAGCCCCCGGCCGAGAAGGCGTCCCGCAAGTAACGCCTCTCGTTCTGGATTTCCAC
>JAYTFO010000366.1:0-4235 GCA_043734305.1 Acidobacteriota bacterium
CCCTTACAGAAGCGAATGGAGTTGATCCCCCGCCGGGCGTAGCCAGACTGCGGACCACAAGCTGTCGCGATGAATGTTTTCGAAGGTCGTAAACCAGAAGATCTTGTCAGTCGATTTCAAAACGGTGGCGCGAATGTTCTGTAGCCGTCGGTCGGAGCTGGCGACCACCAGAACCCGGAACTGCGGCTGACGAAACCTCTTCGGAAACTCGCCTGACATTGCGAGTTGAAGATAGGAACCGACTTTCTGTTGCCAGACCGAGAGCGCTTCGGTGCCGAAATCGATTTCGAGGAACATGGGCCGAACGGATCCGGTATCGCCAATCTCGAAGTAGCCGTCCGGAGTCAGCTTGATCAGATCCGAGATGGGTTGGCGGAAGGTGTGCCAGCGAAGGAGACGGACGCCAGTCAATGGAATCGGCCGGTATCTGAGCGCCAGATAGATTTCGTTGATCCCGGATTGGTGTTCTACAAACGCATCCCCCACAACGAGCCGACCGAACGGGCGCTGGATGCCGCCCAGCTTGGCGTTGACGAGTGCCGCGCCTTTCGCAGATAACGTGTACACGGCCTTGCGGCCATGAGCGACACTTCCCACAAAGAACCGTCGCAGCAGTCCAGCTCGAGTCAGCAGTAACAGACGGCGGTTGGCCCGTCGGATCGTGACAAAGCGGCCGATGATCCTGGCCGCATCGCGGTCCATGATTCGCATCACGCCGAGATCGGTCAACAGCTGACGGTCGCGATCCTGGAGCACGACGCCTCTGCGCTTATTCCCAGTCATCCAGAACCTCCTCACTGCCGCGCTGGGCGTCCCGGCTGCGCTGCCGTATCTCAGCTTCAATGTCAGTCCGCCTTCTGGTCCAGCGTGCGCGACAGCGGTTATACAGGTCGGTCGAGTCCGCATCGGGCTGATGGACATCGGGCACGAGCACCTCTTGATGGCGATGAGAACCGCTTTTGACTACGAGGTGCCGCTTAGGAAGGTTCTTCAGGATTTCGCCCAAGCGCTTGCCACCATCGAGCGCCAAGGCGATCTTGTCCGCATCGCCGCTCGAAAGCTGAAAGAAGATATGCGTGCCCACGGCCATGATCGCGGCGCGCATCTGGGGCGGATACTGTTCTAAGAACTGATTTGCTGTGACCACGGAAATCCCGAACTTGCGCGCTTCGGAAATCAGCGTGTCGAGTCCCGCATCGTAGGCCACCAGGTTCTGGATCTCGTCGCAATAAAAGGTAAACAGTTGGCGACGCCTGCGGGCGAACAACGCGTTCTTGAGTTTTGTGAGGAGCAGGCTTCCGAGCGTCGCTGCACCTTCCCCAAGCCTTCCCTTGTCGAGGTTCAAGATCACCCAGTGGCCGCGGTCCATGGCGTCGAGCAGAGAAAACGTCGAGTGCTGTTGGCCGAGAATGTGGCGGAAGCGCGGATCGGTGGTAAAGCCGGAGATCTTATTCAGAATGGCGTCGCGGTAGACACCTTGCATAGCCTCGGACCGGGTGTCAAAGCGCGCACGGAAGTAATTGGCGACTTCGGTATTCTGGACGCGCTCAAGGCAGGAGGTGCGAAACCCGGCGCCGGTCAGCAGAGGCGAGAGCTCGAGTAAGGTCAGGTTGTTGTCGGCGAGCACATGGAGTGAATTGCGCAGCAGTTCTTCCGTTCTGGCGCCTAAGGAATCCAGATGCCAACGCGCTTTCAGGATTTGAGCGAACTCTGCCAGTTGCACGTAGCTGTGCTCGCCTGGTTGCGCTTCCAAAACGTTCAGGCCGATGGAATACTCGGGATCGGCTGGCTCAATCACGATCAGCCGTTCGCTGAGGTCGGTTCCGGTTCGTTGCTCCTCGGCTGCAACGAGCTTTAACAGGAACGGCATGGTGTCGCCGTGTAGATCGAAGAACACAAATCCGTTTCGACCCCGAACGTCCTGTCCGCTGGCATGGCGCAACAGGTAGGATTTGCCCTGGCCGGTTTTTCCTAAGATGGCCACGTGCTCGCAACGCCGCGTATCGGGCACGTACGCGCGCGTGCTTTGCACTTGGCCGTCCGTAATTCGGTAGCCCAGATCCAGCCGGGAGCGGGTCGGTTCCGGCCGCCTCCTCGGTGTGACTGCGCAATTCCAAATGGAAGCGAAGATTCTTTCGATCATGGGCGTTCTGGCTTAATGCTGAATTCCGGGCCGCACTGTGCGCGGGGACCTCCGGCGACTACTGAGCTGGTCTCGTCCTGAAAGCACGGTCTGGTGTGGGCGACGAGCTTGGTGTCGCGCCCGACCGTGAGTCCTTCGGGGTATCCGTTAGGATCGGACCAGCCCAGCAACCGCAGGAGGTCTTGCCTCGCACAGACAGAATAGGATTGATCGCTTTTTCACGACAGGGTCACCCCCCGTGAATTTTGTAACGGGCGCGAGTTGGCCGTTAGCGATTGCGGAAGGCGTTTTCGTACAGAGTGCGCCGCACCCAGGCCCGGCGCAGACCGGCGTATAGGCCCAGCTCGGGTGTGATGGTCAGCAGTCGGCGGATCGTGAGCTGATGCCCAAAGTGGGCCGCTGGCGGTGGAGCGGCGGTGATCAAATCAAGGGCATGCTCAATAGCAGAAGGGCTATCTGTCGATACGCCGCAGGCAACCGCCCAGTGCAGGGCCATGGACGCTTCGAGGCTTTCCTGCCCGAAACTCTGGCGGGCAGTTGCGAGCACCTCGTTTGCGCCCTCCCAGTTCGGAGATCCAAGCAGATTGATATGCCTGGTTCCGGTCATCACCACTTGTGCTGGAATTCTGGCCTCGTTGAGCCGCTCCATGGCCTCTCCAGATTTACGAAATGCTTCGGCTGCGCGCTCATCCTCTCGAAGCTGGAACAGCGCCACGCCGCGTTGCCGGAAGTGGTCGGAGCCCATAGGTGCGCCGATGGACTTCGCGGCGTCGCGAGCTATTTTAAGCGTCTCTAGCGATTGTCGCGGATGTCGTTCCAGCAGCCATGCATGCGAGCCGATCAGAGCAGCCTGGATAAATCGTTCCGCATACTCGCGGTGTCGAGATTCGTTGTAAGCGATACGCCACAGCTCCCGGGCATCACCGGCCTCGCGAGCCGCAGAGACACATTGACCTGCGTGCACCAGAAACCACGCCGTGTGTTGGTGCAACTGCGCCAGTAGGGCAATGCGCCGCACATCTCCCGCATATCCGATGCGTGGAGCAAGATGGCGCAAGGTACGCACACCATTCAGAAACGTGTAGTCTCGCGAGTGTCGCGCAACGGCGGATTCGATCTGGAATTTCAGCCAGTCCAGCTTCTTGCCGCGCCCAACTGTCGGGACTACTTCGTCGGGACCGGCGCGGACACCGAGTCGGGCGGGCGTGTCGGGCGCGATCGGATCATTCAGGCGATAATTCTCGATGTCCGGCTCCCGGTCCTCGTGCCGTGACCGGTACGCAATCACTCGGATGTTTTCAGCGGTCGTGCCAAATAGGCTGGCTAGGCGGGTTGAGGAGACATCCTTTTCGATCAGCCAGGCGAAGGCCGGACCGAACTGCGACAGCTTGGGCTCGGTACCGCTCATCTGTTTTCAGTTGAGGGATTGAAATTCGAGATGAACAGCTCCTTGTGACGAACACCGGTCTCGCGCTTTGCGGTGTAGGCCAGTTCAACCGCCTGCATGTGGAAACGGGCAAACAGCGTACGGACTTCCGGGCGATCATCCAGGGAAAGAATGAACTTGCCCTGAATGTTCCGGAGGTGCTCCTCCATACTCTGAAAATCTGATTCCGTGAAATTGAACTTGTATAGCTTTCGTTCCCAATAGGGCGGATCCAGGTAGAACACCGTCGTCGGCCGATCATATTTCTCCAGGATCTGTCCATACGGCAAGGACTCGATTTGTACTCGTTGCAGCCGCTGGTGGGTCCGCTCGATAATCTCTGGAATACGCTCCGTATTGTAGTTCGAGGGCTGGGTTACGCCATAGTGGAATTTCTGCTTAAGGATCAATCCGCCGAACGAATTCTTTTGCAGATAGAAGAACCGGCCCGCGCGTTGGATATCCGTCAATGTGGCGGGGTTGCTTGCCAAATGCAGTTCGTGCAGCTTCCGGCTCACCAGGCAGAAGCGCAGATAACGGACCAGTTCCTCGTAATGCCACTGGCAGACCCGGAAGAAGTTCACGATGTCAAAATCGAGATCGTTGAGTACTTCGACATTCGAAGGCTGTTTGTGGAACAGCACCTGCGCGCCCCCAGCAAAGGGC
>JAYTFO010000367.1:0-11815 GCA_043734305.1 Acidobacteriota bacterium
AACGCGGCGAACGAATCCAGGCTGCCGGAAACTTTTTCTCCCGATTTTTTTTTGGCTTCGCTCAGCGCTTTGTAGAGCGACTCGACGTTCTCGCGATCCGATTGGGTGTCGGAATATTGCATTGTGAAAGGTTTGTCTTCCGACGACTCCGTGTTGTTGTGGTGACTGAGCCCATACGGCGTCGGATGTTTGGACTCGTGTTCTTCCGCGACGCGCACACCCTGAACGGAGAGGATCGCATCCTGCGGGCGGCGATAACCCTCTTCGCGAATGCGCATCTTCTTGCGCCAGAGATCGCTGTGGATGGCATAACGCTGCGCCATTTCGTTGTAGCGATAGCGCTGGGAAAAACTCATGCGTCCGCCATCGCTGAATTTGCGGATCAGCGACAGCACCTTCCACTCGATGTCCGTGGGAGGCCGCTTGGCCGGATTGTTGAAAAACATCTCGTACTCGATCTTCAGCCGACGCAGCTGATGGTCGAGGACGTTTAGTTCCTCGTCTATGGTCACGAAAGATTCCCGACCACCAGACTAGCCCGGAACGAGGCTGGCGGCGAGGTTCCCGCAGGACAAGGGGGTAATGGTACGAAAGTTCCGGGGGGAAGATGGAACTTGGCCTTTAGCTATTAGCTATTAGCGCTTAGCTAACCCCTTACGTCGTACAGCGAATCGGTCGCCAAAGAACATGAGGATTGCAGGCTTTGGCCAACTGCCAACTGCCAACTGCTATTTTTTCAACGTACTTCCCAGAAACTCCACCGTCCGTTTCCACGCGTCGGCGGCGTCCTCGGGACGGTATCCCTGTTTGTTGTTGGGGTTTTCGAAGGCATGGCCGGCGTCGGGATAGATCTTGATTTCGTTTTTCTTGCCGAGTTGGGTTAAGGCTTGCTGGAATTTCTTCACGTCGTCGGGAGGGATGCCGCGATCTTGTCCGCCGAAACTTCCGAGGATGGGCGCGTTGATCTTCTTCAGCTCCGAAGGCTCGGTGGCGAGATGGCCGTAGTTAATCACAGCCGCGGCCAGCGTCGGTTCGAGTAAAGCCACGTTGAGCGAGTAGCCGCCACCCATGCACCATCCAACCGAGCCGATGCGGTCTTTCTTTACGTTCGGTTGCGCAGCAAGATAATTGAATGCAGCCCGCAGATCGCGAGCGACGCGGTCTTCGGGAACGCCGCGCATCAGTTCATGAGCCAGGTCGGGCGTATCCGCAACTTTGCCGCGATAGAGGTCCACCGCGAGCGCGACGTATCCCTGGTCCGCAAATTTTGAGCCCTGCTCTTTCACCCAGTCGTTCAGCCCCCACCATTCATGAATCACGATGAGCGCTGGAAACGGGCCTTTCCCGGCAGGAGTGTAGAGCGTCCCGGTTACGGATTCGTCGCCGGATTTGTAGGCAACGGATTTGCCGTCGGCGGCGAGGGCGGTGAGGGAAAGCGCAAGCACGAGTAATAGAGTCTTCATCGGTTACTCCACGAAACTGGATTTCATCATGCTAGCAGGAGAGAGACTAAGGTCAGAGGTTAGAGGTCAGATTGCAGAGGTGAAGTGCTGATGGCGCTAGCGGGTTTTACTTCTGCAATCTGACCTCTCACCTCTCACCTCTGACCTCGCCTACTTCTGCAATCTGACCTCTCACCTCTGACCTGGTTTTGTATTGCCACCTTCGCGTACCATTCACCCGATTTCTTCACGGTTCGTTTCTAGTAATGGCGGGTGCGCGGAGTCGGACAGGAGTGTCCAACCCTCAATCGTTAGTCACTAATTATGCTTGATGAACTTGCCGTCTTTCTGGCCGGTCAGCGAATTGTATAGCGTCTCCAGAAAAGCCTCTTCGGAGATGAACTCGCCGGAATATTTCTTCCAAGGGTCGAGAATCTTCTTCTCTTTCATCTGCGCCAGTGTCATGTTGTGCTGGAGCGCGTCGGCGACCACGGCGCGCGTCTCCTTCAGCATCTTCACATAGGCGCGGACATCATCCAGATTCGACACCGGCCCGTGGCCAGGAATTATTTTGACGTCCGCTGGCAGCTGCGCGACGGCCTTCTCAACGCCGTCGATCATCCCGTCAATGCTGCCGCCGCTGGCGACGTCGATGAAGGGGAAACCGTAGGTGACGAAGTCATCGCCCATGTGGACGACATTCGATTTCGGAAAATAAATAACCGAGTCGCCGTCGGTATGTCCGGCGGGAAAATGCAGGGCGCGAATGTCTTCTCCGTTCAAGTGCACGGTGACGTCGTGATCGAACGTGATGATCGGCAACACGCCCGGCGCCGCCGGCTTGTGCTCGAAATGAACCGACCCACCGGTGCCCGCTGTGCCGCCTTCCGCAAGGCGTTTGCGGACGTTGTCCTGGGCAATGATCGGAGCCTGCTTCTGGAAAAATTCGTTTCCGCCCGTATGGTCTTCGTGGTAGTGCGTGTTGATGATGAAGCGCACCGGCTTGTCCGTGATGCCCTTGAGCGCGGCTTGAATCCTATCGGCGAGCGGCGCGTACTGATCGTCCACGATGACGATGCCGTCCTCGCCCACCGACGCCCCAATGTTGCCGCCCGCGCCTTGCAACATGTACACGGTGCCGGCAACTTTGATGACTTTGATCTGGACTTTGCTGAAGTCCTGGTCCTGGGCGAAGCAGAAGCCTGCCGCCAGACAGGCCAGCACGCCGACACGAGAGACGATGCGCATGGAACTCACCTCGGAAGAGTGTGCCATTGTAAATGGAACGGCGACGGGTGTCAGGTGCCGCGTCGCGGGCTACCGCTTCTTGTCAATGGCTTGCGGACTATTACTACAAGTTACAGGCAATTCGAGGTGGCGCGCTGAATTCCGGCGCTGCGAGGATGGTGCCGGGCGCCTCCTGGAATGCCCTGTAATCGCGCCAGAATGCCCCCAAGAGTACGCGGATCGATCCGGCTGAGGTTTGGGGCTACCCGTGTCCACGCAGACGCTCCAGAGCGAATTCTGGCTTTAGCATATCTTGTAGTTATAGTAAATATCTTTTCGCGGCGGACGGCGGTGCTCACAACGCTGGCTTTATTCCAGCATCCCTAGCTCAGACTCACCTTACCCGTAGCGAGATCATAAACTCCTGCTGCTACCTTTACTTTGCCAGCCTTGAAAGCTTCGCGGATAACAGTTGAAGAAGTGCGCAGCAACTCGGCCTGCAATTTTGCATTGGTTGCGATGGCCTTATCGAAATTTCCGCCCGACTGTTCCACGGCGGGCTGAAGGTGCTGGTACAAAGCGCTGATTTGTCCGGGGACGGTATCGGCCTTCATGGCCGCTTTTACGGCTCCGCAGCCCGTATGGCCGAGTACGAGAAGGGTTTTGATTCCAAGGACCGCGACTGCATATTCCAGGCTGGCGATAATCTCCGGGGTCACTACGTTGCCAGCAACTCGGGTGACAAAAATGTGGCCAATCGTCTGATCGAAAATCAGTTCCACGGGGACGCGAGAATCGGCACACGCGAGTACGGCGGCGAAGGGTTCTTGCTTGTCGACGGTATGCTCTTTCAGGATCGTCAGGTCGTGCTCAATCGAGGTCAGCTGGTTGGCGGCAAAACGCTGGTTGCCCGCGAGCAATTCGTGCAGGGCCGCATCGGGAGTCAGATTGGATTGGGCGTAAAGACTCTGAGGAGAACCAAGCCCGATTCCAGCTTGCGCCGCGACTCCAACGACCGCGCCGGAAAGGGCGCTTTGAAGAAATCTTCTCCGACTGGAATCTGCGTGAACCCGTACATGATCCGTCATTTTGCGATGACCTCCTCAGCGCCGATTGCGGCCTGAGCAGGTTCATCATAGATCATCTTCGATTTGCGAATCACTCGGCTACGGCGTTCCTTCGTAGAGCGGCCACAGCCGGTCGGCGTTCGCTCGATAGATGGCGTAACTGCTGCCGGAGTCGGAGGTGCGGCGGAAGAGAAGTTCGCCGCGGCCGTCGCCATCGGCGTCGATGGCGTCGACCAATTCCATGCGGGGAGTGACTTCGAGATGATGGGCGTCGGTGCGCGCAAAGAACAGGCGGCGCAGATCGCCGTCGAGATTGGTTCGGGCGACGAGTGTAATCTCATCGCCGTCGGCGGGCCCAGCATCGGTGGTAGCCCGGGGGTGCGTTTTGGCGGAGAGGATCAGCACCGGGTCATTGGAATTCGACAGATCGAAGATGCGGAGATGTACGTCGTCGAAAGTTGCGGCCGGCGGCTTGCTCGCGCTGGCGGCTTTGCGCGATTTGGCAGACGGAATTTCCGGAAGCGCGGCGTTCGCCTTGGCCAACTCGGCGGACGCAAGTGCCAGCATCTTCTTGCGGTAGCTCGCTTCTTCTCCGCCCCTGAGGTCGAAATTGAACGGACGCGGATCGGGGCCGCCGGCGTCGGAAATCGCCGGAATGATCTGCACGTCTTTCAGTTTGTCGATGGCGAGCTTCGGCTCTTTGTCGAAGTCCTTAACCAGTTCGCGGCGCGCGGCGGGATCGGGCTTGCCGCGCCGCAAAATCGGACGGTTTGGATCTTCGATAGGCGGCGGAGGCTCCATGGCTTTTGCGTTCTCCTGCGGTTTCGGCGGCGGCGGAGCGGGCTTGTCCGCAGGCGGCGCTTCGGCGGGCTTGGCCTCGCCACGATGCAGGCGGGGCGGCGCATCTTTGTCTTCAACATTTGGAGTTTCGTACTTCTTGCCCTTTTCCGGAGCCGTGGTGCCGGCGGGAAGCCAGGTGCCTTCGGCCATCCAAACGTGGCCGGCTTGTCCGGGCTGGGTGATGGTAAACGTGCCCAGCGAAATGCCCGTGCGAAAGCCTTCATAGACGACGCCGAAATCAAGCGCCATGGGAACGGGGGAGCCTTTGTAGGAGCCGGCGTCGAAGAATTTGCCGTCCACGGTGATCGCGATCGGGATCAGGTGCGCTTTGCCGTTGGGGAAAAGCTGGACGAGTCCAAGCGCGCGCGGCCCTTTCGAAGTGGCGGGTCTGCGCCCATACTGTGCAATCGTGCCTTGCGCGGCCAGCGGGATGCTGACCAGCAGGGTGACGGCGAGTAGGCCGGTGCGATATAACCAAGTGCGGCGAAGAGAGGATGGTCCCATGGACATCAATGATAAAGCCCCCGACTTCAGTACGATGGACGAGAACGGAAAAGAAGTTGCCTTGAAAGATTTTCGAGGCCAGACGGTCGTGCTGTTTTTCTATCCCAAGGCCGACACTCCCGGCTGAACCAAAGAAGCGTGCGGGTTCCGCGACGCATACAGCCAGATCAAAAAAACGGGAGCGGTGGTGCTCGGTATTTCCGCCGATTCTTCCGAAAAACAAAAAAAGTTCCAGGACAAATATCACCTGCCCTATCCGCTGCTGGCGGATACGGATAAGAAAATCTGCAACGCCTTTGGCGTGATTAAAGACAAGTCCATGTATGGACGAATCTTCAAAGGCATCTCGCGCATGACGTTTGTGATCGGGCCGGACGGGAAGATCCAGCACGTCTTCGACAAAGTGAAAGCAGTAGGACACGCGGAGGAAGTGCTGGAATGGCTGAAAAACAGGTAAGAGGTAAGAGGTGAGAGGTCAGATTGCAGAGGTGAACCCCTTGCCGACATTTGAAATACATTGAGGAACTTTTGCAATGATGCAGTTTTCACCTCTGCAATCTGACCTCTTACCTCTGACCTCAGTGACCTGGTTGCAAGAGAATTTCTTCGATCGTGATCCGCGGCGGGTGGCGCGAGCGTTGCTGGGAAAGTTGTTGATCCGCACGACTCCGGGCGCGGTACTGGCGGGGCGCATCGTCGAGACGGAAGCTTATCTCGGCAACGGCGATGAAGCGGCGCATTCGTTTATCGGCAAAACTCCACGTAATGCGGTGATGTTTGGGCCTTCCGGACGCGCCTATGTGTATTTCATTTATGGCAGCCATTTCTGTCTGAATGTTTCCTGTTTGCGGGACGGAGTGGCGGGCGCGGTATTGTTTCGCGCGATGGAGCCGGTCGCGGGAATCGAGCGGATGGCAGCGGCGCGCGGGATCGTGCTGGAGACCAAGTGCGATCTGCGGAAAATTTCGTCGGGGCCAGGACGCATGGCGCAGGCGCTCGGTGTCACGCGCGAACGCGACAATGAAAAGAACTTCGTGAGTTCGGAATCCGATTTGCGGATTGGCGACGACGGGTATCGCGTGCCGCGCGTGCTAGCGACACCGCGAATCGGAATCGTGAAGGCGGCGGCGATGCCGTTGCGGTATGTAGTGGCGGGCAATCGATTTGTGTCGGGACCAAAAGTGTAGCGGGTTTGTCAGTCGACGCGGAGTTGCGAGTATCCAATTGACGATTACGTCGTTCACAAGCCACCGGAAACCCCCGCCCAAGCAGAGCTTGGACGGGGCACCCGCGGCTTCTATAGACTTTGTTCCTCAGACTCTTAGGAGAAATCTTTCATGCTGCGTTGCGTCCGGTTTTTGATTGTTGCTTTCATCGCCGTGTTCGTCCTGCCTTTACTTGCCATCGCTCAAGCGAGCAATCTCGACGCTCTGAAAAAAGAGGCGCTGCAAAAAGTCGATGCGCGGCAGCAACTCGTGCAGCAGATGGTGGACCAGATTTTCAGTTATGGCGAACTCGGCTTCCAGGAAGTTGAAACTTCGAAATACGTCACGGGCATTCTGGAGAAAAACGGGTTCACGGTGGAGCGCGGCGTGGCGGGCATCCCCACGGCTTGGGTGGCGACGTATGGATCGGGCAAGCCGGTGATCGGATTTATCACCGACATCGACTGCATTCCGCGGGCTTCGCAGAAGCCGGGAGTGGCGTATCACGATCCCATGATCGAGGGCGCGCCCGGGCACGGCGAAGGACACAACTCCGGCATGGCCGTGAACGTGACGGCGGCGCTGGTGTTGAAGGAACTGATGCAGGAGCACAAGATTCCCGGCACGCTGAAAATCATGCCGGGTGTGGCCGAAGAGCTTCTGGGCACGAAAGCGTTTTATGTTCGCGCCGGTCTGTTCAAGGATGTAGACGCGGTACTGGGCGTGCACGTGGCTGACGATTTCGGCACGGGCTATGGGCAGACGTTCGCTCCGCAGGGGTTGGTTTCAGTCCAGTATTTTTTTCACGGAAAAGCCTCGCACGCGGCGGGAGCGCCGTGGGACGGACACAGCGCGCTCGATGCCGTGGAGTTGATGGACACGGGATGGAATTTTCGCCGCGAACATCTTCGACTGCAGCAGCGGTCGCACTACGTGATTGTGAATGGCGGCGATCAGCCAAACGTGGTGCCGTCCGAAGCGGCGGTTTGGTACTACTTCCGCGAGATGGACTATCCGCACATCCGCGAACTCTACGAACTCGGCGACACGATGGCGAAAGCGGCCACCATGATGACCAGCACGACGTTCACCAAGAAATTGGTGGGCTCGGCGTGGCCGCCGCACTTCAATAAAGTGGTTGCCGAGATTCAGCAAAAGAATATTGAAGCCGTCGGCATGCCTACGTGGGACGCGGCGGACCAGACGCTCGCCAAGGCGTTGCAAAAAGAGTTGGGAAAGAAAGAAGACGGCCTCAATACGAAAGTCGAAGCGTTGAAGCCGCCTTCCCCGGAAACCGAGCAAGGCGGGTCGGACGACGTCGGCGATATTTCGTGGGTGGTGCCGATGGTGTATTTGCGATATCCCGCGAACATTCCGCATACGCCCGGCCACAGTTGGGCCGATGCGGTGGCGATGGCGACTCCGATTGCGCACAAAGGATCGGCGGCTGGAGCGAAAGTGCAGGCGCTGACCGCGCTCGATCTGATGCTCTCACCGGACGCGCTGCCCAAGGCGTGGGCTTACTACAAAGACGTCCAGACCAAAGACATGAAATACACGCCGCTGATTGC
Organism: Acidobacteriota bacterium; assembly: GCA_043734305.1. GTDB lineage: Bacteria > Acidobacteriota > Terriglobia > Terriglobales > Acidobacteriaceae > Acidiflorens. The sequence goes on from JAYTFO010000367.1 coordinate 7,857, forward strand.
GCCCGATGATCAGCCGGCCATCGAGATGAACAAAGAAAAAATGGAGAAGTTCCGGCCTGAGATGCGGAAGTACTACTACGATTCGTCGAAACACAAAACGTATCTGGAGCAGTTGGGGATTCAGTATCCGACGGTTAGGAAGGGCAATTGAGGCATTGATTCATTGACTGATTGATTCATTGTCAGTGACTCAATTTCTCAATCGATTTGATTGATCCAATGTCGCAATGAATCAATGTCTCAATCCGCCTGTGGCGGTTGCGGGTTTCAGTGGGGAGTCAAAAGCACGTTGTCGATCAGGCGCGTAGTCCCGACGTAGGCGGCAACCGCGACCAGCGCCGGTTGCTGGATTTGTTCGACTGGATCGAGTGTGTCGGGATCGACGATTTCAAAATAGTCCAGGCGAACTTGCGGCTCCTGCGGTGCGATTTCTCTCGCCGCGCTAATCAGCCTCGCAGCGTTTCTCTCGCCCGCGCAGAAATTTTCTTCCACATAAGTTAGCGTCCGCCGCAGCACGAGAGCACGCTTACGTTCGTCTGGGTTGAGATAAGCATTGCGGGAACTCATGGCTAGGCCGTCCGGCTCGCGGACGATGGGGCAGATGACAATCTCGACCGGGAAATTCAGATCGCGCACCAGGCGGCGAATGACGGCGGATTGGGCGGCGTCTTTTTGTCCGAAGAAGGCGGCGTCGGGTTCGAGGATGTGAAAGAGTTTCGAGACTACGGTGGTGACGCCGCGAAAATGTCCGGGACGGGAGCGGCCGTCAAGCTTCTCGCTCAAGGCTTCGACGTTGACCCACGTGACCGCACCTTTGGGATACATCTCTTGCGCGGAAGGAGCAAACAGGATTGCGACGCCTTCTTTTTCCAGCAACTCGCAGTCGCGCTCGAACGGCTTGGGATATCTGGCGAGGTCTTCGGCGGGGCCGAATTGAGTTGGGTTCACGAAGAGTGAGACGGCAACCACATCGCAATGGGCCTTCGCGGCGCGCACCAGCGAAAGATGGCCTTCGTGCAACGCGCCCATGGTGGGGACGAGTCCGAGGCGCCTGCCGCTGGTCCGCGCAACGCGGCTGGCGGCGCGGGTTTCGGGGATGGTGGAGTAGATGTTCAATGTTTTGTCGTCAGGGAACAGTGTCGTCCCTACGGGACTCCGTATCCATGCTCTGACTACCCGGCACTTACGTGCCGGGCTTTCCTATTACGCCGCTTCGCGGCTGGAGCACATGTTCGCGGCTGGAGCACCTGTCCGCGGAGCGCCGGGACTCATCAAGTCAAAGGCGGCGGACGAGAGTGTTCGTCCCACACCGCGCTCCATGCACCCCGGGTTACGGCGCTTCGCGAATCTGGATCTGCAAATTCTTCAGCGTGCCTACCAGCAGACCGCGGTTTTCGCGCAACCGGGCCTTCGCTTCTTCGGATTTGTCCGAGGGCGCCGCCTGGCTCAGGAGTACGGCGCGGCCATAGGGCCATGCTGTCGTGGGAAGCGAAACCAGTTCGGCTTCGACTTGCTCCAGCTTCAAGATGTGGACTTCACGATTTTCCAGGTCGACCAGGCCAACTCCGTCTTCGCGGACGACGAGTTGCGGATTTTTCCATTGCCCCAGATCTTGCAGTCGCGGGTATTTCGTGGGATCGGGTTCCGGAATGCGTTCGAGGTCGCTGGACAGCGGTGCGGCCGAAGTTGCAGGAGCGGAAGCCTCGGGCTTGGTGCAGGCCGCAAAGCTCCCCAGCAAGATCACGATCAGGTAGATGAAGGTTCGCAAGAGTTTCTGTCTCCGTTTTGATTATCGCCGCAAAGCGCGTTTGCGTTGGAGTACCGTTTCGAGTGCGGCCTGCGTTTCTTTGGGCAGATGGTAAGACTCGGTGTCTGAGGGAAATTGGCCTCCCGCGACATCGGCCTTGTAGGCCAGCACGGATTGCGTGATCAGGGCAGCGGCGTCTCCATAGTGGCGGACGAATTTCGCCGGAGGGGTGAACGTCAGGTTCACCAGATCGTGGAAGACCAGCACCTGGCCGTCACATTCGGGGCCAGCGCCGATGCCGATGGTCGGAGTTTCCACTTCGGCGGTGATCATCGCAGCGACTTCGCGCGGAATCCCTTCCAGATAAATGCAGGCTACACCGGCGCGGTCGAGTGCAACGGCGTCACGCATGAGCTGCTCGATTGCATGCAGCGTCTTGCCTTGGACTTTGTAGCCGCCCATCATGTTGACCGACTGCGGCGTCAGGCCGATGTGTCCGGCGACGGGAATCTCGGCGTCGATGACGCGGCGAATTACGTCCACACGCTTTTCGCCGCCTTCCATCTTGACGGCTTCAGCCCCGGCTTCCTTCACAAAGCGCGCGGCGTTGTGGACGGCCTCTTCAGCGCTCTCGTGATACGAACCGTATGGCATGTCGGCGATGAGTAGCGCGTCTTTCACGCCTCGGTGGACGGCGCGCACGTGATGCAACATTTCGTCCACCGTAACCGAAAGCGTGTTCTCGTAGCCGAGCATGGTCATGGCGAGCGAGTCGCCGACCAGAACGATATCAATGCCGGCTTCGTCGACCAGGCGCGCAGTGGCGTAGTCGTAGGCGGTGAGGCAAGTAATGGGATCGCGGTGCAGCTTTTTTTCGCGGAGCGTTGCAGTGGTGATCTTGCGGCGAACTTCGCCGATGGGCGTGAGACTCACGATGTCCTCCAGTGCCCCTCCGGCGGACCGGATAGAGCCTGTGTGCGTCTTGGATAGTGCTAAGACTATTGTAGCCAGAAGGGGAAAGTGGTGCTAGTGGATTCTGCTGTTGACAAAATGACGTATATGATGTCAACTGATGTAGTGACACAACGATACAAGAACGAACTGGTGGAAGCAGTCGCCGAATTGGATAGCCTGGTGGCTGCTCGCGAAGAACTTGAAACGAAAATTGCAAAGCAGAAAAGGAGAGTTGCGGCGTTGCACGAACTCGTAGAGGCAGACGAAGACGGTCCCCCTTCCAGCGTCCTAGTGGACGGGATCACAGATGCTTGTCGCACTGTTTTGAGAGCAGCCGAAAAGCCACTTCTTCCCATTGAGGTGCGAGACAGGGTCCAAAAGCTGGGGTTGCCGCCACAGGTCAACCTTCTTGCGTCTGTTTACACGGTCTTGAGAAGGCTCAAGGAATCCGGTGAAGTTGTAGAAGGTTTTGATTTTCATCTTCAACCTGGAGGAAGCGCTCCCGCCTCCTATGAATGGGCAAATATTGCCAGAAAAAGGGCCTTGGGAAGAGTCATGCGCGGGGAAGCTCCATCCGTACCCTTCCCTCCCAAGGCATGAAATTGGCAGACTATTTTATGTCTGAGAGAGAAGCGGAGGGGCGGAAGAAGAAATGATTCGGCGTCTGATCGTGCGCACATGATTACAAGATACAAAAAGCTCTTCCGCTCGTCGCCCGAGGCGACGGCTCTTGCGGTCTACGGACTGACGCACTTAATCCTTTTATTGGCAGCCGCCGAAGTTGAACAGGTCAAAGCTCTCATTCATGCGTTGGGTATCAGGTAGAAGTTGGACAGTAGACATTTCCGGGAGAGGACGACAATGCGCCGCACCATAGTCAACGCCAAGGGACAGGTCACCATCCCAGCCGAATTGCGAGGGCGGCTCGGCATCAAGACGGGTACCCGTGTCACATGGAGTGAAGCAGGCCCTCGGTTGATACTGGCTCCGATGACCAAGCAATTGATCGCCTCGCTTATGGGTTTTTTGAAGCCGCCAATGAAGCGCATGTCAGCCTTCGAGGCTTCGTTTCGGGAACGCGCTCGCGAACGGAAGCGGGAAAAGTCCTAACTAACGTACGCTCCGTTCGCGTTGTAGTTCGCTGCACCCCGCTTTAGTTGAGCGTCTTCCCCGTTGCATCCTCGATATGCAGCAGGATCAACTGCTGGCCGGGTTGCGGTTCGATGCGGCGGGCGTTGAGCATCATCAAGCGCGGTCC
>JAYTFO010000368.1:0-8279 GCA_043734305.1 Acidobacteriota bacterium
TAGGGTTCAGCAAGGGCGAAAAGGATTTCGAAAATCTGACCAAGCTCGAACTCGATATCGTCTATATCGCGACCCCGTGGGACTGGCACGTTCCGATGGCGGTCAGCGCCATGAAGAACGGCAAGCACGCTGCCGTTGAGGTGCCTGCCTGTAAAACCTTGCAGGAGTGCTGGGAACTCGTCGACACCTCCGAGGCTACTCGAAAGCATTGCGTCATTCTTGAGAATTGCTGTTACGGCGACACCGAGATGATGGTCCTGGGCATGGTGCGCGATGGAGTGTTCGGCGAAGTCCTGCATGGAGAAGCGGCGTATCTGCACGACTTGCGCAGTATTTTGACCTCCAGTGAAGGAGAAGGCTTGTGGCGGCGGTTTCCGCATATGAATCGCAATGGCAACCTTTATCCGACGCACGGACTGGGACCGGTAGCCCACTACATGGACATCCATCGCGGCGACCGGTTCGACTACATGGTTTCGGTGAGTTCGGCGGAGGCCTCGCTGAGTGCGTATGTAAAAGCGACCTTTCCCGAGGGAGACCCGAAGCGCGCCGAAAAGTACATCTGCGGTGACATGAACACCAGCATGATCAAAACCCAGAAGGGCCGCACGATTCTTCTGCAGCACAACGTGGTCAGCCCCCGGCCCTACAGCCGGCTGAATACAATCTCGGGGACGAAGGGCGCGTTCGCCGATTATCCGCCTCGGATCTTCGTCGATGGAACGAAGGAAGAGGAATGGCAAAACGTCGATGGGTTCAAGGAGAAGTACGAGCACCCGCTCTGGAAGAAAACCGGAGACCTGGCCCGCAAGATGGGCGGCCACGGGGGCATGGACTACATCATGAATTACAGGCTGATGGATTGCCTGAAACGAGGTCTGGTGCCCGACATCAATGTCTACGATGCCGCCGCATGGAGCGCGCCGACGTTTTTAAGTGAAGCGTCGGTGGCGCAGAATGGTGCTCCCCAGAAATTTCCTGATTTCACGCGCGGCAAATGGAGTTCCTTGAACTCCTTAGGGTTTGCGGTTCAGACTTAAATGCCAGCGCGTTGGGGATGCGGTGTTGGAAGCCGCTTTGCTTGCTCGCATCAGCCGTCCGTGGGTCACAGGAGATCTTCATGAGCGAAAGCGCGCAGACCGGGAGTCCGGCAGCAGAAGCGCCTGTCGCGAAACCGAAAGGCATGGCGGAACGGTTAGTCTCGCTGGATGCATTCCGCGGGATGGTGATGATTCTGATGCTGGGGGAAGGGATGCGTTTGCCGGTGGTGGCGCGCGCCTTTCCGCACAGTGCAATCTGGTCTGTGATCGCCTTCAATACCGACCACGTGGATTGGCAAGGATGCTCGCTGCATGACCTGATCCAGCCCGCGTTTTCCTTTTTGGTAGGCGCGGCGCTTCCCTTCTCGATCGCGAGCCGGAAAATGAAGGGAGAATCGTTCCGCAACATGTTCGGTCACACAGTCCGGCGCGCGTTCATCCTGATCTTTCTCGGAATTTTTCTTCGGTCGCTGACGTCCCCTCGGACCTACTTTACCTTTGAAGACACGCTGACGCAGATTGGATTGGGTTACGTGTTCCTGTTTTTACTGGGATTCACGCGGCCGCGAACTCAAGTGGTGGCGCTGGCGTTGATCTTGATTTGTTTTTGGGCGGCGTTCGCGCTCTATCCTGCGCCCGGTCCCCAGTTTGACTATGCCCGGGTCGGAGTTCCGCTGAACTGGTCTCACAACTACACCGGATTTCTCTCCCATTGGAACAAGAATTCGAATCTCTCCTGGGCGTTTGATGTCTGGTTTTTGAACCGGTTTCCGCGAGAGCATCCGTTTGTGTTCAATGAGGGCGGTTGGTCGACGCTGAGTTTTATCCCCACGCTCGGGACGATGATCATGGGGTTGCTGGCGGGAGAATGGCTCAAGGCCACTGGATCGAAGGAGCAAAAGCTGCGCGGGCTGGTCGTCGCGGGAATCGGCCTGGTGCTGCTCGGACTGGCGTTTCAGTGGGCCGGCATTTGCCCAATCGTTAAAAGGGTCTGGACATCGTCCTACACGCTGTATAGCGGAGGATTGGTGGTGTTGATTCTGGCCGGGTTCTACGCACTCATGGAATGGAAAGGATGGCGGCGCTGGGCGTTCCCGCTGGTGGTGGTCGGAATGAACTCGATTGCAGTGTACGTGATGAGTTGGACGATGGAGAATTTCATCGGCCATGCCCTGGATCGTCACTTCGGAAGCGAAATCGCGGCGATCGCGGGGCCGACTTTTCAGCCCGTGCTTCACGGTTTTTCAATCATGCTGATCTTTTGGCTCATCCTATTTTGGATGTACCGCCGGAAGATTTTCTTAAGGATCTGAGGGATTCTGCAAAGCATGCGGTCCAGAGGAATTCTCCTGCGCGGGAACTCCCTATCCAGGACAGACCGCACCAGGCGCTACACTGTTCTGAATGGGTCATGCCATCTTCGATTTCCTGCGCGGCTTCATTGCCAACTATGGGTATTGGGCAGTCGCGTTGGCATTGCTCTGCGAGAACGCAGGCATTCCCGTTCCCGGCGAGACCACGCTTCTGCTCGCCAGCTTCCTTGCCTACTCCGAACATTCGCTGGACTTGGGATGGATTATCGTAGTGGCAACCTGCGCGGCTGCCATCGGCGACAATCTGGGATACGCCATTGGGCATCATGGCGGGCGTCCGCTGCTCGAACGCTATCGGCATATCTTCCGGATTTCCCAGGCCTCACTCGAACGCGGAGAGAGGTTGTTTGCGCGCTATGGGGCGTCCACCGTGTTCTTTGCCCGATTTATTTTTGGACTGCGTATCTTCGCGGGGCCGCTGGCCGGCGTACTGCGCATGCCCTGGAGAGCGTTCGCCCTCTTCAATTTTCTGGGAGCGGCGGTCTGGGTAACGACCATCGCCACGGTCGGCTACTCGTTCGGAAAACACTGGGACGAACTCGAACATGTCCTGGGACGTTTCAACCTCGCGGCGGGAATCGTGGCTCTGCTCCTGATTCCGATCCTGTGGCGGAGGTACCATCGTGCGCCCGACAATAACCGTTGAGACGTAGTCTTCCGTCACCTTCTCGCACCCTTCGTGCATCTATATGCTGAGAGAGCATATGAATCGCACGGTGAAAAAAGCGTTGGCGCTGGTGACCGGCTGGGTGTTGATCGTGCTCGGCGTCGTCGGCCTGTTTTTGCCGTTTATGCAGGGCACACTGTTTCTGTTGATCGGCCTGACTATTCTGTCCAGTGAATATGTTTGGGCGCATCATCTGCTTACCAAAGTACGGACGCGCTTTCCGCGAATTGCAATCTTCTCGGATCGCGCGCAGAAGAAGGCCACGGGCTGGATGCATAGGGTCTACCAGCCCGGGGAAACTCATTGATCGCGAAATCGATGATCGCGAAATCCACAACCACCAAGAGCATGAAGGACTCGTCGAGCGCGCTCAGTCTTCACCAACTCGGATTGTCCCAGGTGTGGGTCCGATTCCTGGTCGCGATTGTCGGATTGCTGTTGGCCTTTGCGGCGGCGCTGTTTTCTACGGTTGCGCGGGAATCGGGTAACGTCTGGACCACGGTCATTCTGGCGTCGGCGGCTCTGCTGCTCGCCACCATGGTGGGATTGGCGACGGTTCCGTACCTGGCACGTCGCGTGGTGGCTGGCCGCGTGCGCGACGCCATGGATTACGAAGTCACGCGCGCCGGCCTGGTCTATATCGTAATCGCGGTTGTGATTGGGATCGCCGCCATCAACACCGGCAACAACCTGCTCTACATTGTGGTTGCCGCGCTCCTGTCCGCGATTCTGGTTTCCGGAGTTGCCTCGGCGTTGGTATTGCGCCACCTTCAATTGGATGTACATGTCCCCGAACACGTTTTCGCCGGACGTCCGGTGCTGGCACGTGTGCTGTTGCGGAATCTGAGCGCATGGCTGCCCTCGTTTTCGATCCGCCTCGTGCCCTCCAAACGCAAAGCCGTGAAGCGCTGGCAATGGGAGGCGTACACCCTGGGACTACCCCGCAACCTTCCGCCGGAGAGCCAGTGGGTGCGCGTGCCCGACCGCCGTTTGCGGCGCGTGCTCGAGAATCCGGACAAGCCGATCCTCCAGCAAACGGTGTATTTCCCGTTTTTGGCAGCCGGACAGGAATTGCGTGCCGACCTGGAAATGAATTTTCCCGCGCGCGGTTGTTATCGCGAAAAAGATTTCGGTCTGGCGACGCGTTTTCCGTTCGCGTTCCTGATGAAAACGCGCCGTGTCGCGCTCGCACGTGAAGTGATTGTGTATCCGGCCGTCGAGCCTCCGCAGGAGTTCTTTGAAGTGTTGCCCATGGTCACCGGCGAGGTGGCGGCCTTTGTGCGCGGACGCGGCAACGATCTCCATCGCATTCGCGAGTACCTGCCCGAAGACTCCGCGCGGCACGTCGATTGGAAAGCGACCGCCCGCACCGGCGCTCTGAAAGTACGCGAGTTCGCCCGCGAAGACGAACGTAAACTGCGCATCGTGTTTGATAATCCGCTGCCGGGCGTTCTGGAAGCCGCCCCCTACGAACGCGCCGTACACCTGGCCGCTTCGTTGGGATGGCATTTCCACCACGAAGATGTGGAGATTTCCTACGTCGCTCCTGGACTGGAGCCGACCACGGACGTGTTTGCCTTCCTGCGCTACCTGGCGCTGGTGGAACCGCAAGAAGCAACTTCAGTATTTGAGCGTCTGCGAGCCAGCAACGACTACAACGTCATCGTGACCGCACGAGATCGCTCGCAAGTGCCGCCCATTCTGGCGGCGCGGTCGTATGTAATCACGCTCGGGTCCGGACACTCGCCTGGCGGCCATCGGGTAAACGGCTTCTCCCGCCCCTGCGGAGATCGCCTTCGCCGCGCCACCCCCCACGGAAGTAATGGTTACTAAGGTTACCTCGGATGATTGACCATCAATGTCAACCTGCTTAAGGTAGAGGAAGGGACGCGACCGTTCGGTCAGGTGGTCGCGCCGTTCCCGCACACGAGCCCATGAAATCGTACAGCCAGATCGCGTCGTATCTCTGGTGCGCACAGCCGCTCCTGCAAGGGGTGGTCGCGGTCGTGTTGTGGCGCCGCAAGTTGCACAAGGTGTTCCCCGCTTTCTTCATTTATGTTCTGGCGCAGCTTGGAATTTTCGCGATCACGTTTCCACTGCGCAGTGCGCATAACTATGAGTTGTTTTTTTATGCCTACTGGCTGGGCGCGGCGGTCAGCGCGCTGCTCAGCTTCAAAGTGATTCACGAGATCTTTCTTGACGTTTTCCGTCCTTATCACATGCTCAAGGATCTAGGCACGGTGTTGTTCAAGTGGACGGGACTGGTGATGTTACTGGTGTCGGTGATTGTGGCGTTTTCGAACACCACACACAGCGACCCCCTTGCGCAAGCCATCACACTGCTGCAGCGTTCGGTTCGCATGGTGCAGTGTGGTTTAATCCTGTTCCTGCTTCTGTTTTCCCAGTTCCTGGGCGTTACCAGAAAGCAGCAGAGTTTCGGTATCGCACTTGGATTCGGATTGTTCTCTTCCGTCGAACTCCTTCTGTTGGCTCTTTATTCGGGAGGTTATCTCCATAGCAATCCGATGAATTTAATCAACACCACCATGTACGATCTGGCGATTGTGGTCTGGATCGCTTACGCACTCGCACGCAGTTCGGCCCGCGACGTGGCCATTAATCACCTCCAGACCCAACGCTGGGAGCAGAGCCTGGCCGATCTGCAAACCGCGGGCGACCCCAATCCTACAGCTCCAGATTCCCTGATTCCGATGTTCGAAGGCATGGTGGAGCGCGCCTTCTCCCGCACTTCGCATCTGGGAGAGCACGATCAGCAGGCTGCGGCCGCCAAGGCTGGGTCCAGGGGTAGTAATTAGCCGTCCTCGCTTTGAGGCTTGGCCTTCCGCCAAAAACGTGTCAAGAACAATCTCGGGGTGTGTTCAGGCTTGCTGCGGTTAGTTCCAAGTGGACCGTAATCATTAAACAACTACATTGATAAATAGCGGAATACTGTAGATTTGTTGGGGCTGGCCACAGCCGCACTGTTGTGATTCAGTCGTCAGTTCCCGGACCGTTCTCGCCCTTTCGCGATAAACTCCAAAGAATCTGAACTTTAGGCGTCATGTATAATCCGCCAACGCGGCAGAAAGTCTCAGTCTCCCGAGGCGATTGCCGCTGACCCTAAGGAGAAACACAATGAAACGTTCGTTAAGGGCGTTGATCCTGCTGGTAGGTTTGGCAGGAACTTACGTTGTAGCCGCCGTCCCCAGAGTTCCCGCTCCGGACGGTGGACCGATCCCAGTATGCCCACCCAAAAAGGGTTGGAACTGTGATCCCTTGCAGCCGTATCTTCCGACAAACTAGCGTTAACGGGCAAGGTCACTAAAGTAACCTTGAGTAACCGTATCGCAAGCAACGCAATTTTTTGGGTCAGCTGCAATGGCTGGCCCATATTTTTGTATTCAGTGTTTGGATTCCGGAGATTTCTCCGGAGTTGCTGTTTCGCCGCCCGGTTCGGCCTTCTTCTCATCCTTTGGTACGAGTTCACCTTCCTTTGCATCGGGCGGTTCCGGAGGCCCATCGCCCGCCAGATACTGCACGATGATGGACACGCGCCGGTTCGACGCTTCCAACGGCACCTTGGGATTGCGCAGCCTTCGGTCGGCGAAGCCGCGCACCTGCGCTACCTGATCCGTCCGCAATCCGGATTGGCCCATCAGTCGCCGCGCTGCATTGGCCCGTTCCGTTGATAGTTCCCAATTGCTGTAGTTGCCTTGGCTGCCGTAAGGTTTGGCGTCGGTGTGCCCTTCGATCGAGAGGTGGTTGGGAACTTGTCCTAACTGCACCGCGAGCAAAGACAATATCTCCTGGCCGCTTGGCTTGAGTTTGGGACTGCCGCTGTCAAAAAAAGTTCCTTTGTCCGATTCCAACAGCTCGATGCGCAGACCCTCGGCGGTGATCGTGATCTCGATATTCTTGCGCAGTTTTTCCAAGTCGGTGATGCTCTGAATTTTCTTCTCCAGTTGTTTCTTGAGGTCCGCCATGTCCTCTTTCTTAATCAGGACACTCTCCCCGGTCCCCACTTGATTCGTGCCGATTTTGGTCGCCTTGCCGGATGGATCCTTGAAGTATCCGGCGACCGCCTCGCGCACCGGTTTGTTGGTATTTAACAGCCAGAGCACGATGAACAGTGCCATCATGGCCGTGACGAAATCGGCATAGGCCACTTTCCAGGCGCCGCCGTGATGGCCGCCGTGGTTGATTTTTTTCTTGATGATGATGATGGGAGGAGGCATGGCGGGCTATCCTGGCGCGGCTGCGGCCGCTGCGGCGGGTGCGGCTGCAGCCCCGGCTTTAAGGGCGCGGCAGGCGTCTTCGACCACCTTGAACGAGGGTCGCACGTGTACCGGCACGGCGCGGCGTCCGATCTCCACCGCCAGCACGGGAGCGATCCCTTTGAGAAACGCGATCATCGAGGCCCGCAGTACATTGAGGAACGCGCGTTCTTCGTCCGCCCCTTTACTCATGCGCTGTGCGATGGGCCCGAATAATCCGTAACACAACAGAATTCCCAGGAACGTTCCCACCAGAGCGGCGGCTACCTTGTGACCAATCTCTTCCGGCGGACCGCCTAACGCTCCCATGGTGATGACGACTCCCAGCACGGCGGCGACGATTCCCAACCCGGGCAGCGCGTCCGCCATGGTGTTGAGCGCAGCCGGCGCCAAGGTTCCTTCATGATGGTGGATATCAAGATCGCCCTCCAGCATCTGATCGAGATCGAATGCCTCGATGCCGCCGCTGATCGCCATGCGCATGGTGTCGCACAAAAAATTCACCGCATGATGATCCTTGACGAAGCTGGCGTACTTGGAAACCAGCGGGCTCTTTTCCGGCTCTTCGACGTCGCCTTCGAGAGCAACCAGGCCTTCTTTGCGCGCCTTGTTGAGCAGCTCGAAGATCATGGCCAGAAGATCGGTGTAGCGTTGCGTGCTGTAGTGCGACGAACCGAACACGCCGGCCACTCCGCTGGCGATGTCCTTCAGCGTATTCAGAGGATTGGCAATGAGCACCGTCCCCGCAGCGGCTCCTCCGATGATGACGAGTTCGGCCGGCTGCATGAGCACTCTCAGATTGCCGTGCTCCATCAGATAGCCCGCGATGATGCAGCCGAAGACGACCACGATGCCGATGATTGCAAACATAGAAACTTATCCTCGCGAAGGTAAGGAACCAGCAGCGTTGCCCTGGTTCGCGGCT
>JAYTFO010000369.1:0-5025 GCA_043734305.1 Acidobacteriota bacterium
TCCGTCTCCGGTCCGGTGGCGAAGAGATATTTTCCCGCTTTGTCGATCGCAAGAAATTTGGGTACGTCTCCCAGCGCGAACGGTGATCCCGTAACTGGCGTCAACACGCCAGAAGAGCCGTCCATCGAATAAGCGGAGATAGACGGACCGGGCGTTCCGCCGACGTCGTTGCCATCGGCTGTGTACAAGAACTTTCCCGTCGGATGAATAACAATTGTTTCGTTATTTCCGCCCGCCGTGAACGGGGATCCCGTAATTGCGGTCAGCGCTCCGCCCGTTCCAATCTTGAACCCGAGTACAAGCCCCGGACTATCGTCTTCTGGAATGTAAAGAAACTTTCCCGACGGATCAATGACCGGCTGCTGGACGCTGAAATTGCCGGTGCCCGAGGCGAAAGGCGCGCCCGCCACCACCGTTAGTGCTCCGGTCTTACTGTCAATCGTAAAGGCAGCAATGTTGTCGTTACATTCGTCCGGAACATAGAGCAGCGTGCCCTTCGGGTCGGCAGCGGCCAGATCCGGACACGGACTGGCCGAGAATCCAGACGTGAACGGGGATCCCGTCACTACGGTTATTGCACCCGTCTTGGCATCGACCGTGTAAGCGCCAAGGTCGGCGTCCCCGATCGTAAACAGAAACTTCGGCAGCAAACCGACGTGTTGATCATTGCCGCAACCGATCGTGAGAGTAATGGACAGCAAGCCTGCTACGAGAGCGAAGATTGTGATATATCGTACTTTCATAGTTGTTTTTTTCTCCTTGAAACGTTGATCTTGGGAGACGGCAGGAATCAGGCGAAGCGGCGGCCGGAGGGCTAAAACGATAGTACCGAGCGCCGGGCTGTCTCCATCAGCCCGCCTCGCCTGCGGCTTATCGGTTGCAAACCGACTAAAGCGTATTCTGTTCTGTAAGAATCTGGTTCGGGGGCCCAACGACGAAGATAAGCGCGGTCGTGAACACGAGCGTTACGTGCCGACAAGCCTGTCAGGGTGCTGGGGAGTTAACAACTCCTACCCTAAGGCGGCCCGGTACGGGCTGCGATCACTACTGAACACTACTCTGTCCCAATGCGCTTGTCTATGCAAAACCGCGCATGCTCTTGCCACCTCCGACCGTAAATCCGGCTTCAAACTTTCACCGTTACCATATCGATCGTTGGTCAAAGTGTGCAAATAACGATGGGATATACCCCTCAGTGAACGACAACAACAACTCCTGCTCGCAGAGCGCGAGCTCTTACCTTTTCTCCATCCCAACATACTTTTGGGGATACACCGGCCCCAGATATTCCGCCCGCGGACGAATCAGGCGATTATCGTCCAGTTGCTCGATCACATGCGCGGTCCATCCGCTCACCCGCGACACCGCGAAGATCGGCGTAAACAAATCCACATCGATCCCCAGCGTGTGATACGTCGACGCCGAATAGAAGTCGACGTTGGCGTTCAATTTCTTGTCGGCCTTCACGAACTCCTCAATCTTGTGTGAATACTCGAACCACTTCGGATTGCCGCTAGAATTTCCCAGATCCCGTGACATGTTGCGCAAATGCGTGGCCCGCGGGTCTTCGGTGTGATAAACGCGATGCCCAAAGCCCGGAATCTTTTTCTTCTGCGCAAGCAGCCCTTTCACGTACTCGACCGGATCGGCTCCAGCCTGGTCAATCTCCTTGAGAATCTTGAACACCGCCTCGTTGGCGCCGCCGTGCAACGGCCCTTTCAGGGTGCCGATCGCCGACGTCACTGCCGAATGCATATCGGAAAGCGTCGCCGCCGTCACGCGCGCCGCAAATGTCGAAGCGTTCAGTTCATGGTCGGCATGCAGGATCAGTGCGATGTCCAGCGCCCGTTCCGCGGTCGCCGAGGGCGCGGTGCCGTTCAGCATCAGCAGAAAATTCGCCGCGTGCGATAGCGACCGATCCGGTTCCACCACCGCCTTCCCTTTCCGGATTCGATCGTAGCTCGCCACCAGCATTGCAATCTGGGCCGTCAGCCGAATCGCTTTATGCACGTTCGCTTCATGATCGTTGCGATCAAATTCCGGATCGTAATACGACAGCATCGACACCAGTGTGCGCAGCACATCCATGGGCAGAACATGTTTGGGCAGCAACTCCAGCCGATACAGAATCGACGCATCCAGCTTGCGTTCTTCCGCCAGCCGCTGCTTCAGCGACTTCAGTTCGTCCGCTTTCGGCAACCGTCCGAACCACAGCAGGTAGCAGACTTCCTCAAACGTGGAATGATCGGCCAGATCGTGGATGTCGTATCCCCGATACGCCAGTACTCCCTGTTCTCCGTCGATGTAGCAAATGCTGGAGGTGGTCGCAACCACCCCTTCCAGTCCCTTGGATGCGTGTGTTGTATTGACGCTCGACATGATTCCTCGCTTGCCCGTGCCTATAAATGCAGATTGTTCCGCTGAAAAGTGACGCGTGTACGCAACCCTCTTTTATACGCCAAAGCGTCACGAGTTTCCAAGCGGCAGATGTCCGACGGTTCTCACTTGTGGAAACGTCATCCACCAAGGCCCCGCGCCCCCTAGCTGGCTGCGGAAAAACGACGGCGAGCGTTAGGACTCTATCGAAGTTCGGCGATTTTGCGGGGGCTTACGTAGCTGAACACATCCAACTGCTGCTCGTCTTTTCCACGCATACTCTCTTCTTATCAGGTTGCGTTGCGGAAACAAGAGATCTTTCTGGTACGCTTTCCCGGAGACCGATGTGCTACGAGCGCGAAGCGCCTCGAAGGGAGCCACACGATGTCACGAGCACAGTTGACGAGAGGATTTCTCTGGCTTTCGGTAATCGGTTGAGGTATTGGCCTGGGCGCTAAGTTATTCGACCTTGTCGTCGTGGCGGAAGCGTGGGGCGCTGCGCCGCCGACCTCGCTTGTGCTGATGCCTTACGGCCCACGTTATCCGATGAACCCTGGGGTTTTCTTCCAGCCCTTGAGCGCACTGATGGTGGTGGGGATCCTCGGAGCGCTCATCAGTGGATGGAAGGCCCGGCTTGAGTATCGGATTTGGTTGTGGGTGCCCGTTATTACTTTTCTCATTATCTGGATCTTTACCCCCACCGTGTTCTGGCCGATGATCAATGAACTCTGGGGCGCTGGCACCGGGAAGATCGCAAGAAGCCCCGCTGAACTGATACTGCTGGTGCGACGCTGGATGATCTGGGATTGGTTACGAGTGGTTCTGATAGCGACCGGATTCGTTTCATCCGTTCGGGCGATTAGTATTCCTTTCCCGCGCAGTGACCACTGAGCGCGCACGCTATCCCGCACTTTAGCCTCAATCCTGTTTGTGCCTGCGCTTCGGAGTCAGTATTTCCGCACCCCCTAGGTTTCCTTCGTGAACCTTCGTGCCCTTCGTGGTTCAAGCTCTTCCTTGCCCAAGCATGAAACAGCGATTCACACGGCACTCAAACGGGCTGCCCATGGCCGTGGGAAGCCAGGCAAGCGTATAGTGATGTGTTCGCTCTGTGCAGCCAGACATACGGCCTCGCGACTGCCATCAAACGCCGTGGAGAACTTCATGAAAACGAAATTGACCGTTCCCGTCCTCATCCTGATTCTTGCCCTGGCTATGCCTTTCGCCCTTGCTGACGAAGGCATGTGGCTGTTCAACGCCTTTCCCAAAGAACGCGTCCAGGCCCATTACGGGTTCACCCCCACTCAAGAGTGGCTCGACCATGTCCGGATGTCGTCGGTTCGATTCAACAACGGAGGTTCCGGATCCTTCGTCTCCGCCGACGGCTTGGCCTTCACCAACCACCACGTCGGCGCGGACTGCATCCAGAAACTCAGCAAGGCCGGCACCGACTATATGAAGACCGGCTTCTACGCCAAGTCCCAGGCCGAGGAAGCGAAATGTCCCGACCTTGAGTTGAACATCCTCATGGCCATCGACGACGTCTCCGCCAAAGTGAAGGCAGCGACCACCGCGACCATGTCTGCCGCCGAAGCCGGACAGGCACAGCGCGCCGCCATGAGCACCATCGAAAAGGATTGCACCACTTCCACCGGCATGCGTTGCGATATTGTGACGCTCTACTCCGGCGAGGTTTTCCATCTCTACCAATACAAGAAGTACACCGACGTCCGCCTCGTCTTCGCGCCCGAGTTTGCCGCCGCCTTCTTTGGGGGCGACCCCGATAACTTCACTTACCCGCGCTACGACCTGGACATCACATTCTTCCGCATCTACGAAAACGACAAACCCGTACACCTCGCTCATTTCTTGAAGTGGTCGAAAGACGGAGTCAAGGATGGCGACCTCATTTTCGTCTCCGGGCATCCCGGCAACACCGAGCGCCTGAAGACTGTAGCCCAGATGCAATTTCTCAAAGACGTCGACTATCCATCGCGCCTCGCCAATTACAAACGGCGGATTGCTTTGTTCCAGAAGTTCGCCGCCGAATCTGCCGAAAACGCCCGCATCGCCCAGGAAGATATTTTTGGATATCAGAATTCCCAGAAGGCCATCACCGGCTATTTTGGCGGTCTGCTCGACCAGGCTGCGATGTCCCAGAAAAACCTGGCCGAACGGGAACAGGAAAAACAGTATCTGGAAAAGCATCCCCAGGGCCCCAACCCGTGGGAAGAAATCGCCAACGCCATGAAGGTGAACCGGGAGATTTACAAGCCGCTTCTCTACACCGATCGCCTGCGCGGATTCAATTCCGACCTGGCGCAATTTGCGCGCTGGATCGTCCGCGCCGCCGACGAAAGACCGAAACCCAACGGCGAGCGTTTACGCGAGTACCGCGATTCCGCCTTGTCCTCACTCGAGCAGAGACTATTCAGCAGCGCTCCCGTCTACAAGAATTTTGACACCGTGCTGCTTGCCGATTCATTGACCCAGATGCAGGAAGCTCTGGGCGCAGACGACCCGGCCGTCAAAGCCGCTCTCTCTGGCAAGTCGCCCGACGAAGTTGCCAAGGCAGCCATTGCCGGCACCAAACTCGACGATATCGCCGTCCGCAAGCAACTCTACGACGGCGGCAAGAAGGCGGTCGACGCC
>JAYTFO010000370.1:0-2643 GCA_043734305.1 Acidobacteriota bacterium
GGCTTATTGTAAGCCCGCGCAGCCCGGCAATCGACAGCTTCGTGGGCGCACTGCCCTTCCGACTGTTTACAATACGGGGATGGCTCCCACCATTCCCCCCGAGATCAGCGGCCAACGCTACATCAACCTGGTAACCTTCCGCAAGAATGGGACTGGCGTACCGACGCCGGTCTGGTTCGGCGAGGAGAACGGACGTCTCTACGTCATGACCAACGGCAAGTCGGGAAAGGCCAAGCGGCTGCGCAACAATCCCGAGGTCAGGATTGCTTCGTCGACGATCAGCGGGAAAGTAACCGGGCCCGAGTTTTCCGCAAAAATCCGATTCATGAAAGCGGAGGAACTCCCGCGCGCGCGTAAGCTCATTAAAGCCAAATATTTTATGGCGCGTATCCCGTTCCTCTGGCGGAATAGCAATACGTATCTGGAGATCACACCGGGACCCGCGTAAATCAAGGCAGACCGACACATGGTTCTGTGATGGGTGACGTTTACGATGCCGCGCGCGGCCTGTTACCATCTAAGGTCGTCCTAGGTTTTCCAGTGGTTTTTCTGTCGCAATCAAACTCTCTTTCGGAGGCAACATGGCTGTGAAGGTAGGCATCAATGGATTTGGGCGCATTGGCCGCAACGTGCTGCGGACCTCGCTCGCAGACAAAAATCTTGAATTCGTAGCCGTCAACGATCTTACCGATCCGAAAACTCTGGCTCACCTGCTGAAGTACGATTCCATCCTCGGCAATCTGCCGCACACCATCACGGCGGGTCCGGACAGCATTTCGATCGACGGCAAAGTCATCAAGGTTTTCAAAGAAAAAGATCCGGCGGCGCTGCCCTGGGAGTCTGTGGGCGCGCAGGTGGTCATTGAGTCGACTGGCCGATTCACCGACGCGACCGACGCGAAGAAGCATCTGCGTGGCACGGTGAAGAAAGTCATCATCTCCGCTCCGGCCAAGAACGAAGACGTCACGATCGTGCTGGGCGTGAACGAAGACAAGTACGATCCGGCCAAGCACCACATTATTTCGAATGCGTCCTGCACCACGAACTGCCTGGCGCCGGTCGCCAAGGTGATTCACGAAAATTTCAAGATCGTCAGCGGGACGATGACGACCATTCACTCCTATACCAACGACCAGGTGATCCTCGACTTCCCGCACAAAGACCTGCGGCGTGCCCGGGCGGCGGCGCTCAACATGATTCCGACCTCGACCGGGGCCGCCAAAGCGCTCAAGTTGGTCCTTCCCGATCTGGCGGGTAAACTGGACGGCTTTTCGATGCGCGTGCCCACGCCGAACGTATCGGTCGTGGATTTGGTTGTATTCGTCGAGAAGAAGACCACCAAAGAAGAAGTGAACGCAGCGTTGAAGAAAGCCTCCGAGTCCGGTTCGTTGAAGGGTTATCTGGGTTACGAGGAGAACGAACTGGTCTCGTCCGATTTTAAGGGCGATGCCCGTTCTTCGATCGTGGACGCGCCCTCGACCCTGGTGGTCGGCGGCAATTGCCTGAAAGTGATCGCGTGGTACGACAACGAGTGGGGATACTCCTGCCGCGTCCACGACCTGATCAACTATATGGCGGCGAAAGGGCTGTAAGTTAGCTTGGGAATCGTCGTTCGCTGCTCGTCGTTCGCTGTTCGCAAAACCGGCGCATCCGGTTTGCGAACGACGTTTCCCGAACGACGCTCGCCCGACGACGAACGACCAAGGACGGTTTTCTTCCCATGCGCAAACTTTCCATTCGTGACCTGCCCATCAACGACCGCCGAGTTTTCATGCGGGTCGACTTTAATGTTCCTCTCGAAGACGGCCGCGTCATGGACGACACCCGCATCCGTGAAACGCTGCCCACGATCGAGTACGCGCTGCGTCACGGCGCGCGCCTGATTCTCGCCTCGCACCTGGGCCGTCCCAAGGGCAAGCCCAATCCAAAGATCAGCCTCAAGCCGGTCGCTGAGCGCCTTCGTATGATGCTCGACCGCGACCTGGCGCGCGGCGAAAATGTCGGATTCTGTCCGGAGTGCGTCGGGCCGGAAGCCGAGGAGATGGCCTTGAAACTCGAAAAGGGCCAGATCTTGCTGCTGGAGAATCTGCGCTTCCATGCCGAGGAAGAAGCGAACGACGAGAATTTTTCGAAGTCTCTCGCGAAGTTGGCCGACTTCTACGTCAACGACGCTTTCGGCACCGCGCACCGGGCGCACGCTTCGACGGTAGGGATCACGAAGTTCGTCCAGAAGTCCGCCGCTGGCCTGCTGATGGAGAAAGAGCTGGAATATCTGGGCCGCGTGCTGCAAGATCCGGAGCGCCCGTTTGTTGCCATCCTCGGCGGAGCCAAGGTGAGCGACAAGATCGGCGTCATCCAGAATCTGCTAAGCAAAGTCGACGTGCTGATCATCGGCGGAGGCATGGCATACACATTTCTGAAAGCGCAAGGAGAAGCCGTCGGCAAGTCGCTGGTGGAGGAGGACAAAGTTGCGCTTGCGAAAGAACTTCTACAAGAAGTGAAGACTCACAAACTGAAATTCCTGCTGCCGACCGATCACGTGATCGCCGATCGCGTGGAGGCCAGCGCGCTCCCCAAAATCGTGAACCCGGGTGAACCAATCCCCGCCAACATGATGGCACTCGACATCGGTCCGCAGACCAT
>JAYTFO010000371.1:0-6360 GCA_043734305.1 Acidobacteriota bacterium
TCCGCCCGCACAATCTCCGGATGCATCGGGCACGTCCACTCCGTCTTCGTAGCAGACAGCACCGGAGACTCCGGCTCCAACGCCATCCCGCACTTCGGACACGGCCCCGGCCCGACCTGCCTGACTTCCGCGCACATCGGACACACGTAGATGCGGGCGTCACTGTTCCCTGCTCTGGTCGAGCCCCCGCCCGCCGCTGGCGGCTTCGCGGCTGGCGCTGGAGCGATTCCGCCCACCATTCCCAGCGGCACCAACCCAGATCCCATTGGCTTGGGCGGCGAAGAAAGGATTTTTTCTGGATTGGCCGAGAACTTGGCGAGGCATCCCGCGCAACAAAAGAAGTAGTCCTGCCCGTCGTGCGGCGCGTGGAACTTAGCCGTGGCCGGATCCACTTTCATCCCGCAGACGGGATCCACCACTCTTACGCTTCCCGATTGTTCCGTGTGGGTATGTTCCATCGCTCCCGCTTCGCCAGATGGTCCTTGGCGGAATCCCAGCATTTATTAGATACTCAAAGAGTAAATTGCGAAAGTAAACTGCGAAGCTTTCATTTGGAGAGAGAACCGATGACGTATCTCGAAGTTGCCTTCCACTACCAGACCCAGCCCGGAGAAAAAGAACTGCGCGCCCTCGACAGCGTCCGCGAAGTCTATGGCATCCAGCGCACTCAGTTCAACGAGAAAGAGCGCACCATACGTGTCATCTTCGATGCCTCCCGCCTGAATGAAGACGCCGTAGCCAGCCTCCTGCGCCAAGCAGGCCTCGACCTCACCGACAAACTAGCTCTAGCCTAGAGCGGGAGATTAAAGAGCCGTGCCGATGGGCGCGGACCATGAATTATTTCTGGGAATGTAGAGCAAGGGGACTGGGCCGCCCCTGGGAGCCGTTCCTAAGACCCAACACCTCGAGACCTAAGACCTGCCGTATTGCAAGGGGCACCCGGGATCTACCTCTGGCCGAAGTTGGTTCCGAGTACCCCGTTGCGCGCCACTTCGTCTGCTCACAACAGAAGCACACGGCATGCCATCCCTAAAGCCTTGTGAGTACTCGCCTTGTGGAACGCGACGCCGGGTAGGTTTTGCGCCTTAGGTGAAACTTTTACGCTTCTTGACGGTGGGCGCGCGGCAAATCCTCCGCCCACCGACGAACGGTCCTCCAACCGAGCCCAGAACCCCCAAGCCGAAGCCAGCTCCTGGATGGGCTTTCGGCTGGCACTTTCCTTTGGGAATTGAGCAGTGAAGGTTAGACAGGCCTCCCCCAAGTTGCGTCCCTGTGGTTCTGTGCGGACGCCGCGCCCCTGCCGATTGACGCGGCATCACTCAGTCAAGGTTTTACGTGATGATCGCCGCCAGAATCACTAGTGTTGCTGACCCACCCAACCTCAGGTCCGTCGGGAGGTTTAATAAAGCAACGGCACCGCAGCGCATCGTTCGGCGAGGGTCCCGAGTCGCTGACCAAAGTCAGAATCATCGCTCCTGGAACCTGGGTCATAGGGAGGTCATCTTCTCGAAAGGGCGAGCGCTGCGGAAATACGATTCTGACGTCACCGTCCTTGCTGAAGTACCGGACGGTTTGGCCAACCTTCATCGGGGGCAGGGGATTTGGGGGTACGGCATCGGTCGGAACGCCCGTGGCATTTTTCCTCATCTTTATTTCGATATCGAAGTCCGGCTTGATCGTCGTGGGTCCAGGCATAAACTATTTTCCTCGATTCGTGGATTGTGTAACTAACTGTTGAAAGCGTGGATCCTGGCGAAAGTCCGCCAGGTCTGGTTGTTGATCGAGTTCGTGCACCAGTTCGGGGCTAGATCCCCTGAGAACTTCGATCGCTCGATCCCGCTGGTGCAGAGCCTCGTACACGAGAACCGCCTTGCGCATCACCTTCGTTTCGCGTGGGGACAACTCCATCGCTTGGGTAATCTCTTCCTCGGCCCTCTTCCTGTCCCCAAGTCGGGCGGCGAGATAAGCGACATAGGCGCGGGTAAGACCCAGCTTGGGGTTTCCCTCGAGTTCCGTCTTAGCCAGATCCATCGCCTTGCGGTACGAACGATTAGCACCGACCGAATGTCCCAATCGGCGGGTGGAATCGCCAAGGTTCAGCCAGAAATAGTAGTCCTGGGCGTCGATTGCGACTGCACGCTCGTAGTATTGCACCGCCTCTGCATCGCGTCTTTGATATGCGCGTATTGCGCCTAGACTATTCAGCGCTCGTGCTGTTTCACGAATCTGCAGAGACTTAGTAAGAGCTTGTTCCGCTTCTGCGTCCCGCCCAAGGTCGTCGAGCGCAGCTCCGAGATTGGTGTAGGCGTCGAACATCCCCGGGGCCCGATCGATTGTGTTTTGAAATTGTTCGGCGGCCTCCACGTACATGCCGCGGTAGTAATAAAACACTCCCAACTCCTCATAGGGCTCGAAGTAGGCCGGATCAAGTTCGATTGCCTGCTTATAGGCTCCTATGGCTTTGTCGGGCAGGTTGGATTTGTCATAGACGCCTGCGATTCGCAACAGTGCGTCCACATTGCGCGGCTCAAGCTCTTGTGCACGGTGATAGTCATCCAGTGCCTTCTCGTATTGCCCGGCATTTTCGTTCAGCGAACCCCCAGCTAACCGCACTCTCGCTGAGTCCGGGTTTAGACTCTCGGCGTCCCGCAATGCCCGCTGGGCTTCCTCGAGAGCAGCGTGCTCTTTGGTGACGTCGAACTTTATGATTTGCGCTTCTACCAGAGCGGCAGGCGGCAAAGGTGAGCGCGGATCGAGGCGTGCCGCTTCCTTGAAAAGAGCGATGGCGTTTTCAAAAGTCTGACGATCGGTGCGTAAGAGGTAGAGTCCTCGATCATAAGGGACCGTCGCTTCCGCTGAGAGAGCTTCGGGAACCGCTGCCGAGCGCAAGTGCAGGGCGAGAGAAACCTCGCTGGCAAGCGCCGAGGGTAGAGCTCCGATGGTGGCCGTCGAATAGCGGGCGGAGAAATCACGAAGATGAGCCTGCGTGGCCAGGTCGATGACCGAGCCCTCCGCAACATAGTCATCGCCTTCGCGGCGAACAGTGGTCTGCAAAGCGTGGGTCGCATGCAAAATATTGCTGGCCCGTTCCGGCGTCTGCACGCTGTTCTTTAGGGCTGCATCCGGAGAGATCACAACCAGCGTCCGCCGAGCGCTGGGCAGGTGCCGGAGGCGATCAGAAACATCCTGAAGAGTGCCTTCGCCAATGACGGTGGCCTCCGCGGTACCCTGGAACGGAAGAATCGCCAAGCGCATGTGGGGCATGAATATGTCCCAGTAGAAGTCAATGACTCGCTCGCGAATTGGCGGCGTGAGGGCAGCGACCGCGATAAGCGCAAACGCGATGAAGGGCGCCTTGCGAAGAGGTCTCTTCTCGATGCGCGCAATAATCTGCGCGGCGTCGGTTGGGCGGTCAGCGGGAGAGTCGCTGAGACAATCGAGGATGACACGATCCCAGCGCGGGTCAAGGCCCTTGGCGAAAACACTCGGGGCCGTTGAAAGTTTTGGGGGCTTCTCCTGTGACTTGCTGTCAAACGGCAGGCGTCCGGTGACCATCTCATAGAGAATGACGCCGAGAGCATACATGTCGGACGCCTTCGATGGACTTTGCCCCTTCCACAGCTCGGGCGCCATGTAGTCGGGCGTGCCGCCGAACTCGCCGGACGTTTGATTCGCGCCGCTCGCCAGGCCGAAGTCGGTAATCACCGGACGCAGGCTGCCGTCCTCGTTTTGGCAGAGAATCACGTTGCCGGTTTTCAGATCGCCATGGACGATCCCACTGCGGTGCGCCTCCGACAATCCTCCGCACAACTGGCGGGCAATCGCGAGCGCCTCCGCCGGATTGAGCTTGCCGTTCTTGCTGAGATGGGCAGACAGTGTTTCTCCCTCCAGGAACTCCATCGAGAGGAAGTCGACGTCGCCCGCATCAGTCTTGGTGGTGTGAATCTGGTTGACGAGGCAGATGTTAGGGTGGCGCACTTTAAGCGCGCCCTCCAGTTCCGGCGAGAGGAGGCGCTGGAAGCCGGGTTTGGCCGACTTGATCGCGATACGCAGGTTGCGTTTCCGGTCGATGGCTTCGTACACCACGCCCATTCCACCTTCGCCGATGACGCGCACGATCTCGAAGCGGCCCTCAACGACCTCGCCCGCCTGAAATGGCCGGCCCACGACGGTGAGCGCGATCAGGGGTTGCTGCAGAAAGCTGCCCATGCGCTCTTCCCACTTCAGTGTGTCGGCGATTTCGTTGTAGAGTGCGGGATCGGTGTCGCAGGCGTGACGCAGGAAAGACGCGCGCTCCGCCGGGGGTTGTCCGCGAGCCAGCGCTACGATCTTCATGACCCGCTCGTCGTATTCAGGCGTGGGGTGCATTGTCCCCATCCAATCGCTGATAGAGCCAGAGACGTGCGCGATGCCATTCGCGCTGCATGGTGTGCAGCTTCAGGTTCATAGCATCGGCCGCTTCTTCGTCCGTCATGCCCAGAAAAAACTTCAACTCGACCACGGCGCGCCGCTGGGGCGATTCCTTCTCCAGTTCATTCAGTAGAGCATCCACCGTTATGGCCAACTCGAGCGGCGTGCGGCGGCCCAGAATGCGTTCGGGGAATCCGTCCATGGGTAGAAATTGGACGCTCGGTTGCGCGCGTGCGTGGTCGATGAGATAGCGGCGCATGACTCTGGCAGCTAAAGCGAGGAAATGGCCGCGATCCTGCCAGTCGACGTTTTTAGCTCGCACCAGGCGGACAAACGCTTCGTTGACGAGAGCGGTGGGTTGAAGAGTGTGGCCGGGACGCTCGCCGCGGAAACAGCAGCCCGCGATTTTGCGCAAGTCCGGCATGAGCAATTCGAAGAGCGCGGACTCGGCCTGCGGATCTCCTGCCCGCCATTGCTGGAGAAGGAGTGTGACTTGGCCCGGGTCGCTTTCCACCACAACGCACCCCCAACCGGACCGCCCGATTATAGCGCGGTGCGTCAGATTGCGTTGAAGTTGTAACCCGCATGCGCACTTAACAACGCCGAGAATCTTTTTCTTAGAAAGGTGGCGGGGTTTTCTGGCACAGCCGCTTTCGATTTGTAAGCCAAGATAGTCGGCAATCAGCCGGGAAAAGGCATCCCAAATGAAAAATAACTTCGTTGTA
This sequence comes from Acidobacteriota bacterium, assembly GCA_043734305.1. GTDB lineage: Bacteria > Acidobacteriota > Terriglobia > Terriglobales > Acidobacteriaceae > Acidiflorens. The sequence continues at coordinate 5,136 of JAYTFO010000371.1, forward strand.
TTCGCAATGGCACTCGTACTGTTGGTCACGACAGCTGCCAGTGCCCAAACCCTCAAGCTGAAAGTGAACGTGAACGTGCCTTTCAGCTTCATCGTGAACCATGACACCCTGCCCGCCGGGGAATACCTGTTGGAATCCATGGGCGATGGCGCGAGAATCCTTTCGGTCCGCGGCCTGAACTCGAAAGCGGTCAACCTGGTGAGTCCGATTCCCTGCGCATCAGTGACAAAGGCAAGCCAGACTCAGCTCGTATTCCATCGTTATGGCGACCAGTACTTTCTGACTCGGATATGGGTCGAAGGAAACACCGATGGGGACGAAATCCTTGTCACCGACCGGGAAAAGGAACTGGCGAAAGGTTCGTCGCTGCGAGAGGTGGCGGTGTTGGCTTCGAAGCGTTGAGCCTCGCAGCTTCAGACGCCACGCGCGGGATTGGCCAGGGGGATTTGGGGAAGGTCTCCCTGGTTCTATCCAGCACGCAGCATGTTAGAGGAAACTGCTGGAAGCCCTGTAAGAATGGTGCGCCCTGAGAGATTCGAACTCCCGACCTTCTGGTTCGTAGCCAGACGCTCTATCCAGCTGAGCTAAGGGCGCAATGAGGAGAGGAATGCTTTGAAGATTATATCGGAAAGAACCGAAGATTTGGGCGGCAGAACATTCATCGCAGTGTCCTGCCCTCGCATCCCGCCTTAAAGATCATCCCCTCCCGCGCCTTGCCGTTCATCACCACCAGCAGCGGCTCGGTAAATCGCAAGTGCCGCACGCATCCTCGCTCCTGGACCGCTTCCTGCGACTCCAGCCACGGCCAATCCACCGACCCTTCCCCTGCATCCGGATTCACGGTGAAATAGCCCACCTGGAATGCCATCAGGTTCTGGAAGAAATGACTCCCCTGCGACGGGATCACGCGAAAGTCGCGGAACCCAGCCTCGACAATTACGCGAGCCCCTGAAATTTCATCCCACTCCACCGGAATTCCCAGCCACGGATCGTTCGATCCCAGCCGTCCCACTCCGATCAGAATGTAGGGACGATTCTCTAATGCCAGCGTGGCATTGAAATGCGCCACCGCCTCCGCCACTTCCTGACTGCGACCACGCTCGAATCGATGAAAGTCCACGACCACCACATCGAGCAGATTCTGTATCCGCCCATTGCCCAACACCTGGGCGCTGCGGCAGACCAACTCCGCCGCATTCACATCTCCCATCCGCAATTCTTCGCC
>JAYTFO010000372.1:0-2066 GCA_043734305.1 Acidobacteriota bacterium
TACTCGATGTTCTTGCGCTCCTGATCGGACGGGGCGCGTTTCGTGAGTACGCCGGATTTCGCGAGCAGCGGTTCGAGCAGAGCGGTGGAGTTTTCGAGCATGATCCCTTCGTCGGCAAGGACTTTCGCTACGGCGCCCAGCAACGAGTCGGTGTTGCGCGTCCCGAGGGAGAGCAACATCTTCGCGAGACGCCAGTCCGGCCTGATGCTGGAAAAAATCTGCTTGTGCTTGACTTGTCCGGCCATGACGGCGCGGGTGACGCCTTCGGCTTTGAATGTGTCGATGAGTTTGGAAAGCTCGCCGAGAGAGAGCCAGTGGACGGAGGCAGCGCCGCGAGCTTCGATTTCGGGGGAAGCCTCTTCTTTGATCGCAGCTACAACCACGGAGTAGCCTTGGCCCTTCGCGGCATCCAGGACTAAAAATGGGAAGGTTCCATTGCCGGCGATCAGCCCGAGTTTGGGACCACTGCCCACTACTTAATCACTCCGCGTTCGGAGGACTCGATGAAACGAATCAGCAAATCCACATCCTCGCCGCGATCCTCTTCGGCCTTAAGTTTTTCCAGCGCCTGCGACGTGTTTAGCTTTGACGCCAGCAGCACCTTGTACGCGTGATGCAATTTCTTGATGCGTTCTTTCGTGAAGCCGCGTCGCTCCAGGCCGATTGCGTTCAGGCCGTAGGCGTTGGTTCCGCGCTCGGCGGAGGTTCTCGAAAACGGCAGCACATCGCGGGTGATCGTACTGCCTCCGCCGACGATGGCATGGGTTCCAATGCGCACGAAGTGATGCACGGGGCAGAGCGCGCCGACATTGGCCCAGTCTTCGACGGTGACATGTCCGCCGAGCGTGGCCGCGTTGGCCATGATGATGTGGCTGCCAATCTGGCAATCGTGCGCGATGTGCGTGTACGCCATGATCAGGTTGTGGTCGCCGATCCGAGTGACGCCCCCACCCTTCACCGTTCCGCGATTGATGGTGACGAACTCGCGAATCTCGTTGTGATCGCCCATTTCGAGGCTCGTGGGCTCGCCTTTGTAGGTGAGATCCTGCGGCGCCATGCCGATTGAGGAAAAAGGGAAGAACCCGCTGTCCTCGCCGATTTTCGTGGGGCCTTCGATCGCGACGTGCGAGACCAGATGGCAACCCTTGCCCAGTTCGACATCGGCCCCAATGACGCAGTACGGTCCAATCTTGCAAGACGGATGAATCCTGGCTTTAGGATCGATGATCGCGGTGGAGTGGATGGACATGTCAGCAGTGGTCGGTGGGCAGTGGTCGGTGGTCAGTAAAACCAGACCGCGTGTAAGTTTCTTGTGTACTGGCCACTGCCCACTGGCCACTGCCCACTACTCAGCCTCCGCTTTGCCGCCGACAGCTAGTCGTGGCACCAGGCGGCAGGTGACGGTGGCTTCCGCGACCAGTTTGTCGACCACATAAACTTTGCCTGCGAGTCGGGCGGCGGTACCGCGGAACGCCCGGACTTCCGCCTCAATGCGCAACTGATCTCCGGGCACCACGGGGCGGCGAAAACGCGCCCTCTCAATGCCGGTAAAGACTACGAGTAGCTCGTCGCGATTGGGGATTTCGGTCAACAGCAGCACGCCCCCGGCCTGCGCAATGGCTTCCACGATCAGGACTCCGGGCATGATGGGCGTTCCGGGAAAGTGTCCCTGAAAAAACGGTTCGTTGACGGTGACATTCTTCAGGGCGACGATACGTTTGGTGCGTTCGAGTTCGACGATGCGGTCAATCAGCAAGAATGGATAGCGATGCGGCAGGAGCTTGAGAATGTCGCCGATCTCCATCACCGTCTTGGACGGCACCTGCGGGTCAGTCGTCATGAGGGTTGTGTTCATTATTCGTTAAGCATTAAGGATTAAGTTCAGAGGCGAAGATTATACTGTAGCGCACGTTGCGGGGCGAACGATGAACCCTGTCGAACTTTGGCGATGCCCTGCCAATACTATGCACCAGCCGCAGAGCGGCGGAATTTGTTAGCCCAGCGCGTAAGCGCTGGGAGAGGCGAGACAACCGATGAGTCCCTCAGGGACGACACAAAATGCCGAA
>JAYTFO010000373.1:0-3839 GCA_043734305.1 Acidobacteriota bacterium
CAGGAGACGACTTCGCCTTCGTCAACCGCGTCTTCTTCAATATCCAGATCAGTCTCGCATTCGGGACAGTTCACCATGACACCCTCCACACTCGGGATACCCTGCTATATTTAGTTTCTTCGCGACCCAAGTCAAGTGGCTGTACAGGATTTTGTTGTGATGTCGAAAATATTTCCGCCGTCGCACCGGCTACGTCCCCGCCGCACGCTGGTCAACCTGGCGGTTGCATTGGTCATTGCACTAATTCTGATGCACTCGGGCCTGTTCTGCGCGGCGCAGGACGGAATGCCAATACCAAAGAACGCCGTGGACCCGCAGATCGACGCCGCGGTCCGCCAGGTGTCTGCCGACCATGTTCACCAGACCATCGAGAAGCTGGTCAGCTTTGGGAATCGCTCTACTATCTCAGCACAGGAGGACGCCGCGATCAAGGCAGGCAAGGGAGTGGGCGCGGCGCGCGAATGGATCAAGGGCGAATTGGACCGCTATTCCAAAGATTGCGGCGGATGTCTCGAAGTGAAGACCGATTCGTTTCTCGAACCGGCGGCGGATCGGATTCCGAAGCCGACGCAAATCACAAATGTTTATGCCGTGTTGCGCGGGACCGATCCGAAGCAGGCCGACCGGATCGTGCTCGTGACCGGCCACTACGATTCGAGAAACAGCGACACCTTCAATACCACCGACGCCGCGCCCGGGGCGAACGACGACGGCAGCGGCACGGCGGTGAGCCTGGAATGTGCACGCGTCCTGAGCAAGATGAAATTTCCCGCCACCATTATTTTTCTCACCGTGGCCGGCGAAGAGCAGGGACTGAACGGCAGCAACCACTTTGCCGAGATGGCGAGGCAGCAGGGATGGAAGATTGAGGCGGTGTTGAATAACGACATCGTGGGCGGGGATCGCAGTCCGCAGCAGGATGCCGGCGTGGTGCGGGTATTTTCCGAAGGCCTGCCGAACGCGGCGACTGAGAAGGAGATCCAGCGGATTCGCGCACTGGGCGGCGAGAGTGATTCGCCGTCGCGGGAACTGGCCCGGTATGTGTTGGAAGTGGGGAGAACGTATTCGTCTTCGTTCAGCGTACATCCGATGGCGCTATTCCGGCTCGATCGGTTTCTGCGTGGCGGCGACCACTACTCTTTCAATCAGCAAGGATTCGCGGCTGTGCGTTTCACGGAATTCCGTGAAGACTACAATCATCAGCATCAGAACGTGCGCACGGAAAACGCCGTGGAATATGGCGATTTGCCCAAGTTCGTGAATTTCGATTACGTCGCCGCAGTAGCGCGATTGAATGCGGCAACACTGGCTGCGCTGGCATCGGGCCCATCGCCTCCGGCGAAAGTGAAGATGCTGACCAAAGAATTGGAGAACGACACGCATCTGACCTGGGAAGCGGCGGCTGGCGCGGCGAGCTATGAAGTCGTGTGGCGGGCGACGAGCAGTCCGGATTGGGAGCACGTCCAAATGGTGGGCGCGACCAGTGCAACAATGAAGGTTTCAAAGGATAATGTGATCTTCGGAGTGCGAGCGGTGGACGAAGCAGGCCATCGGAGTTTGCCGGTCGTGCCCGAGCCGGAAAGATAGAAGCAAGTGGTTAGTGAGTGGTGGTTAGTGAGTAGGCGCTATCTTGTAAATGGCTTTGGGAAGGGCACGGCTTCAGCCGCGCCGCCAGCCGATTCACTGACCACTGACCACTGATTTTATGCCTCGCGGACAAACCATCTCGCTAAGTTTTCCTCCCTTCACGCCCTGGGTGAAGAGGATCGTCATCTCCTGCGCGGGAATTTATTTTCTTCAGGAGGTGTTGGGAAGAGTCGCTCCGGATCTTGGCTTCGGTAACTTTCTCCTGACCAAGTTCGGCCTCATTCCAGCGGCCGTAATGCATGGCTACGTCTGGCAACTGGTCACGTATTCATTTCTGCACGGCGGGCTCTGGCATTTACTGACCAACATGCTCACGCTCTGGATGTTCGGGTCGCAGGAAGAACAGGACTGGGGCTCCCGACGATTTATCGAGTTTTACGTCTTTTGTGTGGTCGGCGCGGCCCTGGTAACGATTGGTGTCGCTTACCTCGGATGGGGCATGACTCCCGATATCCCGACCGTCGGGGCTTCCGGCGGGATCTACGGGTTGCTGATCGCTTTTGGAATGCTCTATGGCGATCGCGAACTGTTCCTGTTCCCGCTTCCGGTCGCGATCAAGGCGAAGTATCTGGTGGGCATCCTGATCTTCATCGTATTGATCTCCACGTTCCAGCCGTCACAGGGCGGCGTCGCCAACTTCGCTCATCTCGGCGGCCTCTTTTTTGGATTTCTTTATCTGAAACTGTTGCCGCAGCGCGGAATTTCTCTGGCGGCTTCGGAGAAATATTTCAGCCTGCGCAACTCTTACTATCGCTGGAAACGCAAGAAGGCGGCGAAGAAATTTGAAGTCTACATGCGCGATCACGACGGCAAAGTGACCTTCGACGAACACGGCAACTACGTCCCGCCCGATGAAAACGACAAGCCCAATGGCGGATCGAAGTCGGGCTGGGTGAATTAGGTAAGTTCTGATTAGTCCCTGGGTTCCCCCGGGTCTCTCTGTGTCTCCTGTGGTTCACGCCTTTCGTGTGCGCTCAGAGTTTCCTTAGACCGCTTCCAACGTCGTGCACGCAAGAAGATTTATTCCGGGAACTGATCGACGCACGAGCTTTCAACGACTTACAGAGTGTTTCTATAAGTTATAGTCAGCGCTGGAATTTCCCGGGAACGCCCGGCGGAGCGACGCTGGTTGCACCGTTGCGTAGAGTGCCTCGTATTTGCGTCAGGCGGCTCGCAGTGCTGTCGATAGGGGGCGTGGCGAGGGTAACCACCGTCCGCCGAATTGCGGAAGGCCTAGAGCTTCCTGGTGCCTCATGCTATAGCACTAAGATATAAACGTAAACTTAGATCGCCTCCTCTCGCTGCTGGAGACGCGGCAAGCCGTGTCTCGACTCGGAGGCGTTCGAGGGAAACGGCAGCCGCCTTTGGCCACGCTTCAAAAAGTTCTCGTGCTGCCCCTTGCCCAGGTAGCGGCGGACAGGACGTGGGCTTGGGCGGTTTCCAGTCGCGACTTCTCGGCGAGCAGGTTGCCGTGCAGTTGCGGAAGAAAGTCTCTTAGGTTTTCCAGGTGGCTGCGGTATTCGAGTGCTGCTTGTTGGACCGCCTCCGCCGCTTCGGGTTTTACGGGCTGGCACCGAAGACTCTCGGCGGCACGCAGAATCTCACTGAGCAAATCGGAAAAATCCTGGGGCATGACGGTCGAACAGTGCCTTTGTTCCGGACGAAGGCGGATCAACGCAGAACGGAGACTGCCATTCACCTGCTGTAAGATTTCGAGCGTGTTGAGGGGCATCATCCCTCCCAATCCACGCGTCCGGGGCGGGTCTCGGAACCATTGGTGCGGGAAGAAGGGGCCTTGGCTGCTGTGGTGACCGCTGACTTTTCCGCTCGCTCAACTTCGATCCACGCTTCTCGTAACGCCTGTACGTCGGTGATCTGTTGGCGAATCCCCTGTTGCGTCGGATAGAACTGCACCTGTAACAGGTTGTGGCGGAGAACATTATAGAAATGGTCGAGATCCCTGGCAACTTTGGCTCCATTGGCAAAGTCCAGGGGCGATTGCAGATGCGCAATCACCAGAATCGCGTGGTTGAGCATTTTCGTGCGCCGCTCAACGTCGTTATGTTCGATGGCGTGAGCTGCCTGAATCAGGTCCTGAATGATCTGGTCATAGAGCAACACCACGAGGCGTTCGGAGGTCGCGCCTCGTACATCGTTTTCGCGATAGGCGGTACGGGGATTGGTCATGGCGT
>JAYTFO010000374.1:0-19498 GCA_043734305.1 Acidobacteriota bacterium
GGTGGCCGCCAAGCCCGCGAAGGCGCTCGCGGTTTCGCATACGCCCCTCGACGGCGCGCTCGCCAAAAATTTGCAAACGCTGCCGCGACGGGTGAACGACGAATTCAAGCATCTCGGCGACATGGTGAATTTCGTCCTGATCGGCTCGGAGAAACAAGTGCAGGACGCTCTCGCCACCGCCGACTGGCACGTCGCCGACACGTCGACTCCCGGGGCACTCGCAAAAGCGATTCTCATGGCCACGCAGAAAGAAGATTATCTTCAGATGCCGATGAGCCAGCTTTATCTGTTCGGACGCGTGCAGGATTTCGGCTACGAGCAGGCCGAACCCTACGCGGTGGTGGCGAGCCGGCATCACTTTCGTATCTGGAAGTCGACCGCCACCTACAGAGGCATACCGGTATGGGCGGGCGCGGGCACGCACGATATCGGATTCGAGAAAGATCAGCGCAACGGAAAAGTGACGCACAAGATCGATCCCTTGGTAGATGGCGAACGCGACCACATCGGCGAGTCGCTGGAGCAGGCGGGGAAGATCCGCATGATGAATTACTTCATACCGTCGGATGCGGTGCAAGATGCGCGCAACGCAACCGGGGGCGGGTATCAGTCAGATGGGCGTGTGCTGGTGATGTTTTTGCAGTAGAGCGCGAGGGCATTGCAACAGAAATGTACGCTTGACGTAACGCGTAAGTTGTGACATTGTTGAGCAGTGATCGTCAGCTACCGGGATAAGCGGACCAGAGATTTCGCCACCGGGAAACGGGTCAGGGCATTCTCTGGATTTGAACGTTCCGCGCGCCTGAAACTTGACCGAATGGAGGCGACCACGTCACTGGGGGACCTTGCTGCATTGCCGGGGAACCATTTTGAAGCGCTGGCAGGCGACCGCAAGGGCCAGTACAGCATCCGCATCAACGATCAATGGCGGATTTGCTTCGAGTGGGTCGGCCAATCGCCGGGGCCGTCGAATGTGGAGATTGTTGACTATCACTAGGAGCGTCAAATATGGCACTGACTGCTATCCATCCAGGTGAACACCTGGCGGAAGAGCTGGAAGCACTCGATATGAGCGCGGCGGAACTGGCGCGAAAGATCGATGTGCCGACCAATCGCGTCACGCAGATCTTGAACGGAACGCGCTCCGTGACGGGCGACACTGCCCTGCGCCTTGCTCATTTCTTTGGCACGAGCGCTCAGTTTTGGCTGAATCTACAGACCCTCTACGATCTGCGACTCGCTCAGCAAAAGGTTGGAAAATCCATCAATACCCTTCCCACTCTAAAGCGGCGCGAGCTCGTTCACGCGTGATCCCAACCATGACGACAACCCACGATCCTATTTGGTGGGCGGGCCTGGCGCGCGAAGCGGCCGGATTTGCCATTGCGACCGGAACAGGGATTGTCGTGTGGCTCCGAAGAAAAAGCGCCCGCAATTGGCCCACCGTATTCGGGAAGGTGGAACTCGCGTCGAGCTTCCAAGACGCCTCTGTTTGGCGAACGGATGTTTCTTACTCCTACAGCGTCGGCACGGATTTCTACTCCGGCCAGTTTCAGCTGCGGGCCCGGAGCGAGAAAAGGCGAATGAACAAGTGTTCCGCTGGAAGGGGCAGAACATCGGAGTTCGGTATTCGCCAAAGAACCCTGAAATCTCCGTTGTGAGAATCGAAGATCAGGCCGGACTTCACGAAAAGCAATTTCGCGGCCATTGAGCCTCTGGCAGCTCCGGCGGCATTCTCTCTTCTAGAAACCTGTCAAACCAGTTCAATCATGACACGGGTGTCCGACACCATCCCCTAACGGGCTGGGAAACGAGGCGTACGGCGTCCTACAGCAACCTCGCGTACTCCGCCTCGGCCTGCAACAGCAGGGGCACGTCGGGATCGGCATCTTTCCATTGGGCGAGGAAGTCCTGGTAGGCGACGCGGGCTTTGGCGGTGTCGCCTTGTTTCTGGTACACGCGGCCCAACTCCAGCTGGGCTGCGGGGTTGAGGTAGCCGGGGCCATGCAGAGGCTTCCAGTCAAGCAGCTTCTGAAAGTCTTGCGCCGCTTCCGGATAGCGCCCCGCCAGTTTGTACGCTAATCCTCTGGTGTAGAGAACTTCCGAACTGGAGCGGAGATACAGGGCGGCGGTATTGAGTAGGTCGATGGCTTTCTCCGGTTGCGGTTTGGCGGGTCCGGCCAGTTTCATGTAGACGATCGCGCGGGTCATGGGCACAGCGACGTTTTGCGCGATGGTATCGTTCGGACGCGTGCGTTGAATCTCGTCCGCCAGACTCAAGGCTTTTTGTTCCTGGCCCGAGGCTGCCAGAGCCAGCGCGGCGTTCCATAGCACATTGAAGGTGCGCGAGGTCCGCATGGCCTCGTTAGCGTGCATGATCGCCTCATTCCGGTTGCCGAAAATCGCCTCCATGTCGGCGAGTTGCGTGTCGATATCGGCGCGTCCCTGCAAGTGGAGACGGTCGAGGGCGTCTTCAGCTTTCCGGAACAGTTCCCGGGCCAGGCGAACCTGTCCGCGGGAAGCCGCCAGACTGGCACGGAAGTTCAGCGCGCCGAGTTCGCCGTCCGGGGTGGTGGCGGCGTCCTGGAGCTCTTTTTCGAGCTCCGCATTTTTCCCCTGCGCCCAGTCGAGGGAGGCGAGCAGAAGGTTTACATTGCCCACCTTCACCTTGGCCGCGGTGTTCAGTGTGGCGCGAGCTTCGTCGAGCCGGTTCAGTCCCATGTAGGCGAGGGCGAGATTTTCGTAGGGGCTAATTCCGTCCGGAGCGAGTTCGACCGCTTGCTTGGCTTTCGGAAGCGCATTGTCAAACTGGCCGAGCCCGATGTACAGATTCGCGAGGTTCGTGAAGGGCGTGGCGTCCCGGGGATAGGTTTGGCCGTAGAGTTCCAGGGCGGTAATGCCTTTGTCGAGTTGTCCGTTATCCGCGTAGTAGTGCGAGGTGATGTAGAGTTTTTCGCGTTCGCTGGCGCGGTCGCGCAGTTCAAAAGCTTTCTGGCGATTGGTCTCGGACAGTTGGGTTTGCTGGAGATTGTTGTACACGGCGCCCAAGCGCGCATAGGCCATGGCGAACATGGGGTCGAGTTCGACCGCGCGCTGATAGTGGGGAAGCGCGCCCATTTCGTCGCCCATGTTGTGCTTGCTGTCGCCCATGCTCAACGCTTTCAGAGCTTCCAGCGACGATGTAGTCGCTTGCGAAAGTGACATGTCGTACTTGTGAACCGAGGCCAGCGATTCACCCAGTTGACCGCGCAGCTCGCTGGCCGCCCGGTGCAAGGCATTCAGGACGTCCTCTTTACGGCCGGCCTCGACTTGCTGGCGGGCCAGAGTTTCTCCGGTGCTGACCTGCACGGCTTCCAGCGTGATGGCGTAGTCGTTGCCCAGGCTGGCAATGGATCCGGTGAGCAGGGCCTTGATGCCGTCGCGCTGGCAGATCTCGCGACCCACGTCGGTGGTGATGCGGTCATCGGGACTGCGTCCCATGAACTGCAATGTTTGCCGGATTTTCTGCTCGGGAAACACGTTCAGGTACGGCGACTGCCCGAGATCCACCGCCAGCGCCTTCTTCAGAGTGCCGTCGAAGACCGGGTCGGCGGTGGTGTTCACGAAGTCGGCAATCAGGATGGCGTCCTTCTCCGTCAGAGCGCGACTGCGCTTAATGAAAACAAATCCCAGGCCGGCTGCGACCAGCGCGACCACCAAAGATGGGATCAGCCAGCCGGGCAGCTTACGAGTTTCAGTCACGCGACGCGTCTTCGACGAAGACGCGGCCGCAAAAATCGTGCTGGACTCCGAGTCGCGCTTGAGACGCTTCAGATCGGCGCGCACTTCGGCGGCGCCTTGATAGCGGAGATCGCGGTTCTTCTCGAGTAGCTTGTTCAATACGTCTTCGAGATGAGGCGGCAACGCGGGATTGATCCGTACGGCGGAAGTGGGTGGCCGGTTCAGAATCGCTTCATAGATGACAGCTGGAGTCTCTCCGCGAAAGGGGAGCGCGCCGGTAGCCATTTCGTAGAGCACGGCGCCGAAGGAGAACAGGTCGGTTCGAGTGTCGAGTTCCTTGCCGCGGGCTTGCTCCGGCGACATGTAAGCCACCGTGCCGACGGTGGAGCCCGGGCTGGTGAGGGAAGCATCGTTCGCCGTGGCCGCGGAACCGGCCGTGACTGCGGTTAACGCCGACGATTGCAGCGTGCGTTTAGCCAAACCGAAATCGAGGATCTTGGCCTGGTGCCGCTGCGTGACGAAAATGTTGGCAGGCTTGATGTCGCGATGGATGATGCCTTTGGAATGCGCCGCATCGAGCGCGTCGGCGATTTGGATTCCGAGATCGAGCAGCCGGTCCAGTTCCATCGGCTGGCCATGAATCGTGTTCTTGAGGGTCTGGCCTTCGAGCAACTCCATGGCGATGAAGTGCCGACCCTGATCCTCTCCGATCTCATAGATCGTGCAGATGTTGGGATGATTGAGAGCCGACGCGGCCCGGGCTTCACGCTGAAAGCGGTCGAGTGCGTTGGCGTCTTTTTCAGTTTCTGGAGGCAGGAACTTCAGGGCGACCCGGCGTCCCAGATTCAGGTCTTCCGCCTCGTACACCACACCCATCCCGCCGCCGCCCAACTGCGAGAGCACGCGATAGTGCGAGACAGTTTGCCCGATCATCTTCGAGGGCCCCTGATGAATTCTTCGATGGTAGGCTGGCCCCTAAACCAAGTCAAACACACCAACCTCTTGCTTCTATACGATGCGAGCGGACGGCAAGTTCAACAGAATTTCTTCAGTGCCGACATGTGATGTTGGGGAGCACGGGTGCAGGATGGTGGCGTGGTTATCGATCACCGGGCAGGCCAAATTCCCGATCAGAAGCGGACTCGAATCGCGAAGGAATTCTTCCTGCCCTAACGCGTACTTGAGGCTCGCTGGAGGCGCGTGTGTGGGCGCGGTGCAGTTCGCTGTCGTGCCTCCTAGGCTACGACTCTGACCCCTCGTCCGGCCTCGGGAATTACAACGTGCTGCAGGGCGAAACGGGTGTCTTCCTAATCTGCCACTGGAATGCGCAAGCTACTGAAAATAAAGATCAGAGTAACTCCTCATGGTTACGGAAGTTTGCCCCAATAGCCCAGATTCTTTGCCCCCAGTCCCTACCCCTGATATCAATGAGTTTCCCCCTTTATTGCGCTGGGAATCGCTCGTCGGGATCCCGGGCAGGAGACTGTTGGAATGAAAAGTCGCCCTCATTCGTGGAGGGAGATGAACTCCGGCGCGCGTGTGTTTATCGCGGTCGTGGTGCTCTGTGGCACCAGTGTGTTGACTTACACAGTCCTGCACGGCGCCAGCCGTGACCCGATCAAGTTTATTAGTTATCTGATCGTTGCCCTGATCGCTTCACGCCTGAAAGTGAATCTGCCCGGCATCACCGGCACGATGTCGGTGAACTTCCTGTTCCTGCTGCTGGGCGTGCTGGAACTTAGTCTCTCGGAAACGATGGCGTTAGGCTGCGCCGCGGTAGTCGTGCAGTGTCTGGATCGTCAACGCCCTGCTCCCATTCAGGTTGCCTTCAACGTCTGTTCGACAGCGCTCGCGATCATGGCGACGTTTGTTGCCTATCGCACCCCGCTGTTACACCGATACGTGAGCAATCCTTCGGCGCTGCTCTTTCTGGCAGCCTGCGTCTATTTCGTCGCCAATACGGTGCCGGTCGCGGCGGTCATTTCCCTGACGGAACGAAAGTCGCTGCGCCGGATCTGGTCCGATTGCTATTTCTGGAGCTTCCCCTACTACCTCGTAGGCGCCGGCGTGGCCGGGATGATGAGCTGGCTGCATGACTTCACCGACTGGCAAACGTCGCTGCTGATCCTGCCCATTGTTTATCTGATCTACCGGTCCTATCGACTTTATCTGGGCAAGCTGGAAGACGAAAAGCGGCACGTGGAAGAAATCGCCGACCTGCACATGCGCACCATTGAAGCGCTGGCCCTCGCGATTGAAGCCAAGGACCAAACGACTCACGATCACTTGCAGCGCGTGCGCATCTACGCGCTTGAAGTCGCCAAGGATTTGCAGGTCAGTCCCGAAGAGCGGGAGGCGTTGCAGGCGGCAGCGCTGCTGCACGACATCGGCAAGCTGGCAATTCCGGAACACATCATCTCGAAGCCGGGGCGGCTGACGCCGGAAGAGTTCGAGAAAATGAAGATCCATCCGGTGGTGGGTGCCGAGATTCTGGAGCGCGTTCGCTTTCCATACCCGGTTGTGCCCATTGTCCGCGCCCATCACGAGAAGTGGGACGGCAGCGGCTATCCGGCCGGCTTGAAGGGAACTCAAATTCCGATTGGCGCGCGCATTCTGGCAGCGGTCGATTTTCTCGATGCGCTGGCGTCGGACCGCCAATACCGGCGAGCGTTGCCGTTGGTGGAAGCCATGTCGCGGATGAAAGAGGAATCCGGCAAATCGTTTGACCCAAAAGTTGTGCATGTGCTGGAGCGGCGCTACGCCGAACTGGAGCAATTGGTTCGTGAGCGCATCGAGAGTTTGGGCCTGGCGAAACTCTCGACCGAAGTGAAGGTCGACCGCGGGCTGGAGCCGGCGACGGGATTCGCTCCCACCAAACCGGCGCAATTTGCCGATCGTAACTTCCTGAGTTCGATCGCGGCGGCGCGTCAGGAAGCGCAGGCACTGTTCGAGTTGAGTCAGGATTTGGGCGCCTCGCTAAGCCTGGGCGAGACTCTGTCGGTGTTCTCGGTGAAGCTGCGCGCGCTGGCGCCTTACGACGCGATCGCAATCTACGTTCGCCATGGCGAGGAACTGGTGCCGGAATATGTAAACGGCGATAACTTCCGCTTGTTCGCGTCGTTGCGGATTCCGATCGGGCAAGGGTTATCAGGATGGGTGGCCCAGAATCTGAAACCGATTCTGAACGGCAATCCGTCAGTGGAACCCGGATATTTGAACGATCCATCCAAGTACAGCACGTTGAGTTCGGCGCTGGCCGTGCCTTTGGAGGGTTTGCAGGGCGTGGTCGGTGTAGTCGCTCTCTATCACGCGGACAAAGACTTCTTCACATCCGACCATTTGCGTATCTTGCTGGCAGTAAGTTCCAAGATGGCGCTGGCCATCGAGAACGCGCTCAAATACGAGCAAGCAGAAAGCTCCGCGACCACCGACTATCTGACTGGCCTACCCAACGCGCGTTCGCTGTTCCTGCAGCTCGATCGCGAACTGGCGCGTTGCAAGCGCGACAACACAACTTTGACCGTGATGGTCAGCGACATGGATGGCTTCAAGCAGATCAACGACCGCTTCGGACACTTGGAAGGAAACCGCGTGTTGCGTTTGTTCGCGCACTCTTTGAAAGAGACCAGCCGCGAGTACGACTACGTCGCCCGCATGGGCGGAGATGAGTTTGTGGTGATCTCTCCCGGGATGACGACGGAGGCGTCCGCGCGTAAAGCGGAACAGATGCGCGAACTGGTGCATCAGGTTGGGATTGAAGTCTGCCGCGAAGACATCCTCTCGCTGAGCGTGGGTAAATCGGTGTATCCGGAAGACGGTCTGGATGCGGAGAAGTTGCTGACCGAGGCCGACCGGCGCATGTATCTGCAAAAGCAGAGTCAGCCTTCGCGGAAGAATCGCCGTTTGTATCCGCGGGCCAAAGGCCGGCTGACGACCGAAATTTCGCAACCGGGACAGGACCGGGCGATGGTTGGAATTCTGACTAACCTGAGCCTGGGTGGTTGCTATGTCGAGACCAGCGCAATTCTATTGCCGAAATCCCAAGTCCGGTTGACGTTCTCCGTCGAGCACACTTCCGTCTCTCTCAACGGCGAAGTCGTGCGTATGGATATGGGCATTGGAGCGGCCCTGCGGTTCGTCGAGGAAAGCCAGGAGAGCCGCACCCGTTTGCAGAACATCCTCGAACAGATGGCCGGGTCGGAAGATGTGAAGGAACGGCAACGCAACCGGAACGCAGCCGCGGGACTTGAGGTTTAGCGCTCTGCGAAGCTAAGTTGGATTCAAAGCAAAAAAAAGACAGAGGAGAAATGTGCGCGCCTCCCCTGTCTGCCTCGCTCGTTCAGGAGATGGTGGTTACTTGGTGCTCTCGCCCATCGCTGCCTTTTCAGAGCCGCCGATGGCGAGGGCATATTTCTTACCTGCAAAACGGACTTCCGTTACCGCTGGCGTCGCAGCGCTCCGGTCCACAACCGTTGCATCGTTGTTGGGCGCACCCGGCAACTCGATCACCTTGGCCGGGGATTTGGTTACGACTTTCTTCCCCTGCATGAAGCTAACTTCCACATTCGCTCCGGTGCCTTCCCAGCGCAACTGATAATCGCCCGCCGGAACGGCCTGCCCGTTGACCTGTGCCGCCTCGCTGAGATGGAGAGAACCCTTGTTACTGCTGCCTGCGAATGCACTCGTCGCGACTAACACGGCCAGCGCCATCACCACACTCTTCGCCACATGATTCCACTTCATAGTTGACCCCTTCTGTCCGGCTTGCGGCCGGTTCCAAGGGCGGCTGGTTTACGGTTCGTAAGTAGGACTTGTGTTTTTCGAAAGAAGTCCTACAATGCGCGTGTCAGGGTGACGCAAAAGATGCGAGCCTCGAACTCGTACTCTTTGCCTGGACTCGGCTCACCTGGGCCGCCAAACCAAGTGTGAGCCAGTCCCGTCACCCTGCTTAAAGTTTTGTCTTTGAGTAAGTCGAAAGCTTTTCTCCTACTCACCCCTTGTAAGCTCGTTGCAGGATACGAATCCCCGGTTCGAGAAGTTCAGTTTTACTTTTGAACTTGCTTCTTGGACGTGCCGCGGAGGGCCGCGTTAGCCCGGCGGCGGACTTCGTCCGCGCTTAACAGGTAAAATGTGTTTTGTGAGAGGACCCGGTGGGAGGCGCGGCAAGCCGTGTCCCTACACGAGATTCTTTCAGGTGGATGTTGGTCAGCTGATCTTCAATACGATTTTCCCGTAGTTCTTTCCTTCCTGCATCAGCGTGTAGGCTGCGCGCGCTTCCTCCAGCGGGAACACCTTGCCAATCACAGAGTGCAGCTTGCCTTCCTGTAACCATTGGGAGAGTTGATTCCATGCCGCTTCCATAAGTGCTCGATTGAGGCTTAAGTAACTCAGCCACAAACCGTGGACACTCGCTCCCTTGGCATACAACAACCGTGTGTTTAGTACAGGAGGTTCTCCGGTGGCCGCGCCGTACACGATGACGCGTCCAAAGTCGCGCACGCACTTCACGCTTTTCGCAACGTGCTCGCCACCCAACATTTCAAACACCGCATCGACTCCTTCGCCGCGAGTCAAATCCTTGATCGCGTCCTGATAGTCCTGCTGCTTGTAGTTGATGCCGTGCTGCAAGCCGAGTTCGCGCACACGGGCTAGCTTGTCGTCGGAAGAAGAGGTTCCATACATTTCGACGCCAAGAATCTTCCCAATCTGTACGGCCGCCGTGCCGACGCCGCCCGCGACGGCGTGAATAAGAACCCGCGTGCCTGCAGGTTTGTCGAGCAAGCCGGCTTTCCAATATGCAAAATGTGCGGTGAAAAAATTCACCGGGAACGCAGCCGCCTGCTCCGCACTCCATCCTTCCGGGACGGGCCAGAGCAGCGCGCGTTGCCCAGCAGTCGTTTCTGCAAACGCGGCCCACTGCGTGTAGCCCATGACGTGCCGTCCGCTGGCCAAGTCCACTCCGGCAAATTCCCGCCCCGCAACCAGCGGGGGTTTGGGAGTGCCGGCATAGCCTCCTTGGGCCGTCAGCAGGTCGGCAAAATTTAATCCTCCCGCTTCGACTTTCACGAGAGTCTGTTCCGGTCCGGCAAGCGGCTTCGGCACTTGCTGCAATTCCAGGACCTCCGGACCGCCGAAACGCGTGATGACGAGAGCTTTCATGGCGCCAGTGTAGCAGCCGGGGAAAGCGGTCGTTGGCCGGCCGTCGCTGGTCGTTCGCGCTTCGCGTTTGGGCGATCAATCTTGCGGATCCGGAGTGGTTCCTACAAAACCTGTCACTTGTGATCGCCCGCAGCATCTATAATGGAAACCAAGTTTCCGACCCTCGTCCGCCTCGGGCATACCCTGGCGGCGAGGGCGAGAGTGGGCACGGGCAGGATGTCAATGTCAGTGCCGCTCGAGGGTGCAGGGGGAAACGCCTGCGCCTCCCGTGTTTGGAAAGGAAACGCTCGCCAGGGTTGTTGCCTGCCTGCGTTTATTTGCAAATCAACAAGTCGTTGGTCGTTCGTCGGTGGTCGTTCGCGGACCGCATCATGCCGACAGAACAGGAAAGCCAACGACGAACGACAATCGACCACCGACGTGCTACTCACCGACAAATTCGGCCGCTCCATTCACGACCTCCGTATCTCGATTACGGATCGTTGTAACTACCGGTGCGTCTATTGCCGGACGGGAACTAATGGCGCGGCTTATGCCGAGTTACCGTTCGACGATTACTTGCGGATGGTGCGCATCCTGGTCGGGCTTGGGATTACGAAGGTCCGGCTGACTGGCGGCGAGCCGTTGTTGCGCAAAGGCATTGTGGATTTCGTCCGCGAGTTATCCAAGCTGCGCACCCATACTGGCGCAAAGCTCGACATCGCGATGACCACCAACGGACATCTGCTGGCCGAGATTGCGCAGCCATTGAAAAATGCGGGCCTGGATCGTGTAACCGTCAGCATGGACGCGGTCGATCCGGAACTCTTCGCCCGCATCACGCGCGTTCCCAACGGATTTCAGAGCGTGCTCGCCGGTGTTCGCGCTTCTCGCAGCGCAGGTCTTGATCCCGTGAAAGTGAATTGCGTCCTGCTGCGCGGATTCAACGAAGAGCAGATCATCCCGTTCGGCAAGTTCGCGCGCGAAGAAGGAGTGGTCGTTCGCTTCATTGAATTCATGCCGCTGGAAGAAGGCCGCGTATGGACGCCGGAAATTGTCGTCACCCTCGACGAGATCGTCGCCCGTATGTCGAAATACATGCCGCTGACTGAAATCGCGCATGAACGCAGCGAGACCGCGCGCCGCTACACGTTCGAAGACGGTGTCGGCGAGATTGGCATCATCGCTCCGGTTTCGCATCCATTCTGCGGCCATTGCAGCCGTATCCGCCTGACCTCCGACGGTAAGATCCGCACTTGTTTGTTTTCTGTCTGGGATCACGACTTATACGAATTGATGCGGCGGGGAGCTTCGGATGAGAAGCTTGCTGAATTTATCGTCGGAGTGGTAGAGAAGAAAGAGGCTCGTCACCATATTGGCGAGCCCGGCTTTGTACCGGCATCGCGGACAATGGTGCACATCGGGGGGTAGGAGTGCAGTTCTCAGTTCTTAGAAAGATCTGCTGAAAGGTAGAGGAAGGACGATTTGGTGTGCCGGTCTACGAATGGGGGCACGCGAACATCTGAAACGTGAGCAGTTGAACTGAGAACCGGGAACTGAGAACTCAATAAAACGCGTCGTACTTCGTAACCGCCCACCCCTCGTCCTTGTTTTCCAGCGTAACCGAGAATAAGTCTTTATAAGTTGATTCCTGGCTGGGCGTGGAATAGCGTTCGCCTTTGTAGTGGAGAATAATCAGCGGCGGGGCGTCTTCCCATTCCACCAGATTCCACGAAATCAACGGGTGCTGGGATTCAGAATCGCAGATGAAGTCGGCGCGCTTCTTGCGATAGTCCTTTTTCTTTTCCCACTTCGCCAGCACCGTGCGGCAGTTTCCATCGCGCATTTCTTTGATGAAAGCGCCGGCCATCCGTTCGGTGGTACGGTCGCGAAACGGATTCATCGTAATCGTGAGCGGCATGTGGGTGAGGGGATCGCGCTCCTCCGAGCGAGCCAGCACCGGCGGCTGGCTACTGAGCCACCAGAGATAGCCGAGGAATACCAGCACCAGCAGACAGCCTGCGCCGATGGCAATCCCCAGATGAGTGCGCGAAACCTGCATTAGAAAAGTCTCGACGAAAGACTAATCCTCCGCAAGGTTACGAGAGAAACCACCGTAACCGGTGTACGTGCGGGGCGGACACTCTCGTCGGCCGGCGCTGGTTGAGTCTCATAGGAGCTTGACGGTCAGCGGTTGATCTCCATCAAGCCAGGCAAAATCTTAAACCGCCGAGTTCGTCGAGCAACTCCGCAGAGGGCGCAGAGACTGGTGTCACTAAGGCCAGGCGGGAGGCCATCTCGGTTTGTGTTTTGCCCGGCGCAGGCGTATAGTTGGCCTTGAAAACTGTTGTGTCGTAGTGCTAGGAATTGTCGAAGCACACCAGTGGGCGCAAGCCCACTTTTTAGTTTGGGCAGGGTTTGCTGTGGCGATGTTGACGTAAATTATTGAAAAGATGGCTTTTGATGAACAAAAGGTTCGGAGCGTTGCGGAGCGCGTGGCGGGTTCGAGTGGACTGGAACTGGCAGACATCGAATTTCACGGCGCGGGCAAGCATCGCACGTTGCGGGTGTTCATCGATCGTCCGGGAGTGATCCCGGCGCCGGGTCATCCGGACGGTGTCACGCACGAAGATTGTGCGAATTTCAGCCGCGAGTTTGGAACCATCCTCGATGTTGAGGATGTGATGCCGGGCGCATCGTATGTGCTGGAGGTTTCTTCTCCGGGGCTGGATCGCAAGTTGACGAAGGCGGCGGATTTTGAACGCTTCCACGGACATCGCGTGAAGTTGATGACGCGCCAGCCGGTGAACAACAACCGACATTTTGAAGGCACGCTGGAAAGTTTTGAAAATGGGAAACTGGTGCTCGACCTGAGTGTCGCCCGCCACAAATTACGTCCGAAAGAAGGACAGGCCCCGAAAGTAGAAATTGAACTGGCCAACGTTGAGAAGGCCAATTTAGTACCAGAAATCTAGGAGCAGGTGTTAGGCGTTAGGTCTTGGGTCTTAGGAAAGTCAAAATCCTGCGACTTGTGACCTAAGACCCAATACCTAACACCCAAGACCTGAACTCTATGGCAAGCGAGCTTTACAACATCATCGAAGGGGTCAGCCGCGAGAAGGGGATCGACCCGCAGATCGTGGTTAGCGCGGTCGAGGACGCCATTGTCGTCGCGACTCGGAAGTACTACAAGTCGCAGGAAAATCTGCGCGCCACGCTCGACAAGGATACCGGCAAGATCAATGCCTATGCGGTGAAGGCGATCGTCGAGAATCCCGAGCAGATTGAAGATCCCAACTTGCAGGTGACAGTCGAACAGGCTCGCAAGCTCGATCCGAAAGCGGAAGTGGGCGGGGAACTTCTCATCCCGAAAGTTACCGAGGGAATTCTGGGGCGCATTGCCGCGCAGCTCGCCAAGCAGGTGATCTTCCAGAAAGTTCGCGAGGCGGAGCGGGACACGGTTTACAACGAATACATCGGCCACGTGAACGAAGTGGTCAACGCGACCGTGAAGCGCATCGAAGGGCCGGATGTGATTCTCGACATCGGCAAGGCCGAAGCGCGCATGGGACGCAAAGAGCAGTCGCGGCTGGAGTCATTCGCGGTCGGCGAGCGGTTGCGTGCGGTGATCGTGCGCGTCGAGAAGGCGTCGAAGGGGCCGGGCGTTGTGGTTTCGCGCGCGGCGCCGGAGTTGGTGCAGCATCTGTTCCAGACCGAAGTGCCGGAAATTTATGACGGCACGGTCGTCATCCGCGCGATTGCGCGTGAAGCGGGCGAGCGCACCAAGATCGCGGTCATGTCGAAAGACAAAGACGTGGACGCGGTGGGCGCGTGCGTGGGCATGAAGGGGATGCGCGTGCAATCGATCATCCGCGAACTACGCGGTGAGAAGATCGACATCATCGAGTATCACGAGGATGCGGTGACGTTCGCTGAGAAGGCACTTCAGCCGGCCAAAGTAAGCCGCGTCACGGTGGTGGATTCGGCGGAGAAGCATCTTGAAGTTGTGGTGGACGACACGCAGCTTTCGCTGGCCATCGGTAAGAAAGGCCAGAACGTCAGGCTGGCGGCGAAGTTGCTGGGCTGGAAGATCGACATCAAGAGCGAGGAAGAAAAGCGCCAGGAAGTCGAGCAGCAGATGTCGGCGATGACAGTACAGAGCGTTACGCCGCTCGAAAATGTTCCGGGCATGGGCGAAGGCCTGGTCGAGAAACTCAAGGCTGCGGGCGTGACCACGGTCGAAGCTCTGGCCGATATGACGCCCGAGCAGTTGGAAGCGATCGAGGGCATTGGACCCAAGACGGTGGAAAAAATCAGCATCGCGGTCAATAATTATTTCTCCAGCCTCGAAGGTGGCGAGTCGGTAGCCGCCGAAGGCGCGGAGGAAGCGGTCAGCGAAGACGTGGCCGCAGGAGACGCTGCCGAGCCCGTCGTCGAGGCTGCGGTCGCGGAGACGCAATCCGCCGAAGCGCCCGAGAGCTCCGAGGAAGTGACTGCGGAGTTCGAAGCGGTTGCCGATCCTGTGGAAGAAGCGGCGACCGTAGAAGCGGTGGAAGAAGAAAAGCACTGAAGCGGAGTGCCCATCCGTGGCGGATCAGCATGTTGGTAGCGGGATATCGCTGGAACGCTGCCAAAAATTTTACATCCTTGCCCTTTTGGAGGGCGGGAGCTGGCAGCATGATTCACTCCCTGAGGTCGATATGAGAGCTTAGCGGAAAACGAGAAGGCGAGAGGGTGGATGAGCAAGATTCGAATTAACGATCTGGCGCGTGAGTTGGAAGTCAAGAGCAAGGCGATTCTTGACGCTCTGACTGCGGTCGGAGTTACCGAAAAGAAGACGCACTCCAGCTCGATCGAAGAGCACGAGGCAGTGCTGGTCCGCAAACATTTCCAGTCTCACGCCGAGGAATCGTCCGGTTCCGCGAAGTCATCCCGCTCTGCCCGCACTGATGACGAGATCAAGACGAAGATCGATTTGTCGAACATCTCCCGTCCGGGAGATGTGTTGAAAGCGATCCTGCAAAAGGCGGAAGCCGCGGCCCATCCCACGACTCGTCCGGCAGCCAAGCCGCCAGCTTCCGTGCCGGTTAAGCCGGAAGCGCCAGTAGCACCGTCTCAGGGCAAACCGCCGGCGTCGGCGAAGCCTGCCGCAGAGGCTACTCCTCCCAGGTTTGTAACACCAGCTTCGGTAGCGGCTTCGCGGCCACCTGCCGCGGTCATCACACCAAGGCCTCCGGTAGCTCCGCCGCCGGTTGCGATCGCGCCGCCTGCGGCAGTTGCAATTCCGCCGCGCCCCGCTGCTCCAGTCGTGCAGGCTCCGGCCGCAGCGCCGCCAACTCCGGCGCAATCTGCGTCGTTGCAGGCTTCCACTGCCAAGCCGGTTGTTCCGATTGCGCCGCCGCGAGTGATCATGCCGCAAACCGGACCGCGTCCGGTATACAAAGCTCCCGTGCCGCCACCAGGAGCCGCGCCGCGTTCGGTGCCGGGTCGTCCGGAGCCGGGCAAGCCAATTTTTCAGCGTTCGCGTCCACCGCAGTCCACCGCACCCGGCGCTCGTCCGATGTTGCGTCCCGGAGAGCGTCGTCCGATGCATCCCACGCGGCAGTCGCCAACCGGCACCCGTCCGCTTGGAGTAGGACCTGGCGCAGGCGCCATGGCGCCTCCCGGACCTTCGCGTCCCGGAGCTCGTCCGGGTGGACCGTCACGGCGTCCGGGCCAACGCTATATTCCGCGCGGCATAAAAGAAGGCCCGATGAAGGGCTACACTCCGCCGCCGCGGGTGACGATCTCGAACGAGCCGCAGCCGATTACTCGGAACATCACCATCACCGAAGGCGTTTCGGTGAAGGACCTGGCCGAGAAGCTCGGCATCCGCGCGAAAGATATGATCGCGCGCCTGCTGGCGAAGGGTGTCTTTGCGACCATCAACCAGACGCTCGACGCCGAACTGGCCATTGAAATGGCACGCTTCTTCGGCGCCGACACCGAAGTCATCACCTTCGAAGAACAAGCGTCGAAGGATATGGCTGAGACGGTCGAAGGCGGCGATGAAGGCGCGGAAGCGATCGCGCGTCCGCCCGTGGTCACCATCATGGGCCACGTCGATCACGGCAAGACCACGCTGCTCGATTCGATTCGCTCCACCAACGTCGCCGACGGCGAAGCGGGTGGAATCACGCAGCACATTGGCGCCTACAAAGTCCGCGTCGTGGATACGGCGTCTCCGGCTTTTGGCCGCGAGATTGTTTTCCTCGACACGCCGGGTCACGAAGCGTTCACGCGCATGCGTGCCCGAGGAGCGAAAGCCACCGACATTGTGGTGCTGGTCGTCGCTGCCGATGACGGCGTAATGCCGCAGACGCTCGAAGCGATCGATCACGCGCATGCCGCCGAAGTTCCCATCATCGTCGCTGTCAACAAGATCGATAAGCCCGATGCGCTTCCCGACCGCGTCAAGAAACAGCTCGGCGATCGCGGACTGCTGCCCGAAGAGTGGGGCGGCACGACCGTCTTCGTCGATGTGTCGGCGAAGAAGAAAACCAACCTCAACCTGCTGATGGAATTGATTTGTCTGACTGCCGACCTCCAGGAGTTGAAGGCTGTCCCCGGACGCGCGGCCAGCGGCGTTGTGCTCGAAGCCAAACTCGATCGCGGACGCGGTCCGGTCGGCACCATCCTGGTGCAGAACGGCACGCTGCGCACGGGCGATAATTTCGTGGTCGGCAACGTGTTCGGAAAAATCCGCGCCATGTTTGACGATCGTGGAGCACCCATGCAGGAGGCCCCACCGTCTACGCCAGTCGAAATCCTGGGACTCGAAGGTCTGCCCCAGGCGGGCGATCAGTTCGTTGTAGTCACGGACCGCGAGAAAGCGCGCGACATCTCCGACTACCGCGGACAGAAGGCGCGCGAAGCCACGCTGGCCAAGAGTTCCCGCGTTTCGCTCGAAGGTTTGTCGGAGCAGTTGCGGACCGCCGGGATGAAGGAATTGAACATCATCCTGAAGGGCGATGTGGGCGGTTCGATCGAAGTGCTCACCGATCTTCTTGGAAAGCTTTCGAACGAAAAAGTACGTTTGAAAGTTCTGCGCGCCGGAGTGGGCGCGATCAACGAGGGCGACGTGCTGCTCGCCTCGGCGTCGAACGGCATCATCATCGGCTTCAACGTGCGGCCGGAGCGCAAGGCGCAGGAACTGGCCGAGCAGGACAAAGTCGACATCCGCCTGCACTCGATCATTTACGAACTCCAGGACGAGATCAAGCGCGCCATGACCGGCCTGCTCGAACCAACCATCAAAGAAACCTATCAGGGACGCGCCGAAGTGCTCCAAATCTTCCGCATCCCGAAGGTGGGCATGATCGCCGGTTGCCGCGTTGCCGACGGCATCCTGAAGCGCGATTCCCAGGTGCGTTTGCTGCGCGACAACGCAGTCATTTTCACCGGCAAGGTAGCATCGCTGCGCCGCACCAAAGACGAAGCCTCCGAAGTTCGTAACGGCATGGAGTGCGGCATCTCCATCGCGAACTACGGTGATATCAAAGTCGGCGACGTGATCGAATCGTTCATCACGGAGAAGATTGCGGCCGAGGCGATGGCGTAGGGCAGTCGCGCCCGGAACTGCTCTAGAGGGTCCGCGGCCAAGCTCCGTGTTCAGTCCCATGACATTTTTACAAATTGTCCCGGGACTGGACACTACGGAGACTTGGTGGACGCGACTGATTCCAAATGCAACTCGTTGTCATCCAAACAACTCATGGCACAATTTCAAACGTTGCGAGCGACTTTGGCTCGCTCCATTTCGCTTTCCGAGTTTACGCGGCACCTCGAATTTGAGGTGCAGGGTGGTCCGCGTCTTGGATTTGTCCCCGGCCAATGGCTTTCGCTGAAAGCTTCGACGCCTGACGGTGAGGAAATCACGCGCGCCTATTCGATTGCGTCAGCGCCTTCGGACGATGGGCGTTTCGCTTTCTGTCTGAATCGCGTGCAAGAAGGTTTCATGTCGAACCATCTCTTCGATCTAGCCGAAGGCGCGGAGATTACCTTTCAAGGCCCGTTCGGCAGTTTCATCCTGCGTCCGCCGTTGCGGGATACGATCTTCATCGCGACCGGAACCGGGATCGCCCCCTTTCGTTCGATGCTGCACTGGCTGCTCGCTGACCGGGCGCGGCAGGAAGGACGCCGATTCTGGCTGCTGTTCGGCGTGCGCACCGAGCAGGACATCTACTATCGCGAAGAGTTCGAGCGGCTCGCGTCGGAACATTTCGATTTCATTTTTCTACCTGCACTGAGCCGCGGCGGCCCGGAGTGGAAAGGCCTGCGCGGATATGTCCAGCAGCACGTACCGGAAATTGTCGGCGACCGTACCGATATGCACGCCTACATTTGCGGACTCGACAAGATGGTCAGCGCGAACCGCGAATTGCTGAAGTCCCGAGGGTGGGATCGGAAGCAGATATTGTACGAGAAGTACGATTGATGCTCAGCACTCAGCACTCAGCAGTCGGCATTTAGCACTTGGCATTTGGCCAAACCTCTGGTGTTCAGCAAATCACCGAGCCCGACTTCACCGCTGGACCAGCGGTCAGGGAATTTTCCATGAAGGAATCAAGCGATCGCCCAGTTGTCCGTTGTTCATGGGCGAAAAATGATCTTGCGATTTTCTATCACGACACCGAATGGGGCGTCCCCCTGCATGACGACCGCGTGTTGTTTGAGTTCCTGATCCTGGAAGGCGCGCAAGCCGGACTCAGCTGGGACACTATTCTGAAGAAGCGTGAGAACTATCGCACCGCTTTCGACGGCTTCGACGCCGCCAAGATCGCCCGCTATGATCAACGAAAACTCAAGTCTCTGATGCAGGACGCAGGCATCGTCCGCAACCGCCTGAAGATTGCAGCCGCCGTGCAGAATGCCAAGGCATTCCGGGCGGCGCAGAAAGAATTCGGGTCGTTCGACCAATACGTTTGGCAGTTCGTGGGCGGCAAGCCGCGGAGGAACGTATGGAAGGTGGGACAACAAGTTCCAGCCAGCACCCAGGAATCCGACGCGATGAGCAAGGATCTCAAAAAGCGCGGGTTCACCTTTGTCGGAACGACCATCTGCTACGCCTTCATGCAGGCGACCGGGATGGTGAATGACCACGCCGTGGAATGCTTCCGGTATCGGCAAGTGAGCCCCTGACTTAACGGGCCTTCCGTCCCGCTGCTCTCGGTTGTCTGCGAATGTGGCTAGTGTGGCTCGATGATCGTGAGTCCGCGCACTCCCGCAAAATGGCGCTTGTTGAAAGTGGCGACCACGCTTCCGCGATCCAGGGCCGTTGCCGCAACGATCAAGTCGTAGTAGCCGATCATTTTTCCAGCGGACTTCAGGGCTGCCCAGATGCGCGCGTGCTGGAACGCAGCGGTCTCAGTGTAGGGAATGATCGGCAGCACAGTGAGTAGGGACTGAAGGTATCGTTCCCGGCTGGCTTTGTGCGCGCCGGTGGCCCGCAGCCAAACAGAAGACGCCGAGGTTGAGCGACCTTACCCGGCCTTCAGTCCGGGGCTCTCGGCGGGCAACGGAAACGGCGGGAGCGACGCTTTCTCTGCCGCAGGTATCGCGGCGTCTTCTCGCGATCGCGCCAACTTTTCGCGCAGCCGTA